>JBGQAS010000004.1:0-23184 GCA_041494435.1 Anaerolineaceae bacterium
CTTCCAACATGGATTCCCGGGGATCTGTCCAATTGACCCGGATGCCGGGAACGCGGAGTTCTTTTTGCATAATTTGCTGTTTTTCCTGGATTTGCACAAGCGAATCCATGGCAACCCATTGAAAAGGTGTATGTGGTTTGGGGACAAAGGTACTAAGGGCAACATGCAAATTTGCGCGACCTTTATGAACTTTTTTCCCTTCAGCCAACACTTGCTTACAAAGTTGGCTTATGGCTTGAATATCTTCCATCGTTTCCCCGGGATTGCCGATGAGGAAGTAAAGCTTGATTGCCAACCATCCCCGCTGATAGATCTCACGGGCCACATCGACTACATTTTGCGACGGAATGGGTTTGTTGATCGTGTTGCGCAGTTTTTCAGAAGCTGCTTCGGGGGCCAGGGTAAAACTTCCCTGCCTTGAACCTTTCAAGCCATCCAAAATATCCACGGACACCGATTCAATGCGCAAGGAGGGCAGGGCAATGTTCAGATGCTTCGTTACGTATCGAGCGCGGATTTGTTCGATCAACGTTTGTATTTGGGAGTAATCAGATGATGAAAGTGACAGTAGTGCGATTTCTTCAAAACCTGTTTTACTCAAAGCCGTATCAATGCCGGAGATGATTTCATCTACAGAACGCTCCCGGACCGGGCGATTGATCATACCGGCATGGCAGAAACGGCATCCGCGAGTACACCCACGCATAATCTCGATAGCGATGCGATTGTGGACCACGTTGATGTTGGGAACCAGGAAACGGGTTTCTGGAGGGGGCAGTTTGGCAACAATGCGTTTACGGATTTTCTTTGGGATTTCCGCTTCCACAGGCTGAAAATCCTGCAATTTGCCATCAACTGCATATTTTGTTTGGTACAACCGAGGTATATAGATGCCATCAACCCTGGATAACTCTTTGAGGATTTGGACACGACCCTGAACTTGTTTTTTCCCTTCGATAAGTACATTCAGGATATCGTGGATCACTTCCTCGCCATCACCCAAGGCAAATGCGTCAATGAATTCGGCCATCGGTTCCGGGTTTGTGGTGGCATTACCTCCGGCAATCACCATTGGGTGAGAATCCATTCGATCCTTCGAGTGGAGTGGAATGCCTGAAAGGTCCAAAATATTCAAGGTATTCGTATAGATAGTTTCGTAGGGCAAAGTTATGCCGAGTAGATCAAAGCTGGCCAGGGGGTGACGACTTTCCAAAGAGAATAATGGAATTTTGTCTTCCCTGATCAACTTTTCCAAGTCTATCCAGGGAGCATAGGCTCGTTCAGCGAGACAATTTTCCCGTTTATTGATTTCATCATATAAGATGGCAAGCCCCAGGTTGGGCAATCCGATGTCATAAATATCCGGAAAGATTAGGGCGGTATGTAGAAAGGTTTTATCCCAAGATTTAATGACTTGGTTCAGTTCTCCACCCACATACCTGCCGGGTTTCTGAACTTTCATCAAGTTTCGATCAAGCCATTGTTCAATTTCACTGGGAGAGATCATTAATCAGCCTAAAAATATTCCGTCGAATGGGTGAATATTTCGAAATCGCTAAAATTCCTGGGAATGAAATTGATTATTCTTGAAAATTCCTGTTCGATGAATACCTTGGAATCAGAGATCAACGAGCAGCCAATCATCGTAGAGTCGATATCATCTTGGTGAGCAAATTCACAGACCGAAATGTTGAATTCCTTATGCAGCCTATGGATGAGTGGTTTTAACCTGGATCGCTTCTCTTTCAACGAAGAGGCAAGGGGAATTCCCATTTCGATGAATAAAAGTCCAACTGCCATCCGTCCTTGCTCCTATTTTGACCGCTTCCCACGAGGAACGAATTCTACCACTTGTAAAATCATCTCCGCGCAGTTACAATGCCTACCAGTTCCTGGTACTTAATCATGACCATTATTAGCGAAGAATACCAAAAAGCATTGGACTATTTATATCAATTTGTGGATTATAGTCTAACCCGCAATTTCAGATATGCGGAAGATAAATTTGATTTAAACCGAGTGGTTGAATTGCTCGCCTTGTTGGGGAATCCGCAGAAGAACTACCAAATCATCCATGTAGCAGGCACGAAAGGAAAGGGATCCACCTCCGCTCTCATCGCCAGTGCACTTCAATCTGCTGGGTACAAGACAGGTTTCTATTCTTCACCACACCTGGAGGACTTCACCGAACGTTTCCAGGTGAACAAAGTATTCATTTCGCAAGATGATTTCACGAAACTTCTTGAAGAAATGAAACCCTCGATTTCAAAAATCAAGGAATTGACAACCTTCGAAATAGCCACCGCCCTGGCATTTTTATACTTTTCCAGGCAAGCGGTCGATATAGCCGTCTTGGAAGTGGGGTTGGGAGGGCGGTTGGATGCCACGAACGTAATAGATCCTCTTGTTTCCGTAATTACTTCCATTTCCTACGACCATATGGCGGTTCTTGGTGATACATTAACCAAGATAGCCACGGAAAAAGCTGGAATAATCAAAGAAGGCCGGGATGTTGTCATTTCACCCCAGACGGAAGAAGCCAGAAAAGTGATCCTGCAGATAGCTGAAGATCACCACGCACCCGTAACCCAGGTGGGTGTGGATTACTTGTATGCCTCCAGATCGCATTCCTTGTGGGGGCAAACTTTCTACATTTGGTCAAAGAAGGACCAGGAACTGGTGGATGAATTCATCAATTCCAGCGGGAGATTGGATTGGGAACCGGACCGTTTTGAAATCCCCTTGCTGGGCTACCATCAAATCGAGAATGCTGCCACAGCCTATGCTGCCTTGCAAATTGTCAAGGAACATGGGATCAAGATAACCAACAAGGATATTTTGGATGGCTTTTCCAAGGTCAAATGGCCTGCTCGGTTTGAAATCCTGCGCCGCGACCCGCCTGTGATCGTAGATTCTGCCCATAACCGGGATTCTGCATTACGACTACGACTTGCAATGGATGATTATCTACCTGAACTCCCCATCATTTTGGTTTTTGGCGCATCTGAAGATAAAGATATCGAAGGGATGTTTGCCGAACTTCTCCCACGGGTGGACAAAGTGATTGCCACAAAATCTGTTCATCCCCGGGCTATCGAACCTGAAGAACTTGTAAAACTAGCTCACCGTTTTGGTAAACAAGCAATTGCCCTTTCGACCGTTGAAGAAGCTTTATCTGAAGCTAATCGACTGGCCCAAAGAGAAGCAGCCATCCTGGTTACGGGGAGCATATTCATCGCTGCTGCAGCCAGGGAAGCCTGGCCTGAAATTCTTAACAAGTCATGAATTTTGTAAAGGTAAAATTGTAAATATGAAGAATAGCAATTGGATAGGTCGAAAAGAAGACGAGGAATATCCCGCCGCTCTTTATCAAAGAACTGAAGAGTTATACCAAACCCCTACATCGGATATAGATCCAGATGGGTTTGTGGAACTTCCTGCTATTATTTTCGATGAAAATATAGTGTTTCCACGCATGGTTTCACCCATATTTGTCTCCAACAAAAATAACCTCGCTGCCATTCGCGAAGCACAAAGCAAGCAAAAAACGGTCATTACACTCATTTGCCGTGAGACCGGAGTTGAGAGACCGAAAATCAAGGACTTTCTTCCCATCGGTGTAGAAGTAGCAACTGGAAGGCTATTAACCCTTTCTGAAGGCAATTTCTCTGCGCTTGTGCAGGGACGCCGGCGGGTTCAGATTGTTAAGTTTATCCAAACCGAACCTTATTACATTGTGAAAGCTGTACCTATAATTGAATCGCTGGAGCTAGGGCGGAAAACCAATGCCTTGATGCGCACCACGCGGGATTTATTCGAGCGATGTGTTCATTTGGATAGAAGCCTGCCAGATGAAGCTCAATTACTTTCCATGAACATCAATGAGCCCGGTTGGCTGGGAGATATGGTGGCCACAGCCGTCTCCCTTTCCTTCAAGGAAAGACAGGAATTAATGGTTCTGACCGATCCAATCGAACGACTCAAGAAATTGAATTGGTTGCTGGCGCAAGAATTGGATGTCTTGCAGCTGGAGGATGAAATTCAATCCCAGGTACAAAGTGAAGTGGATCGAAGCCAGCGTGAGTTTTACCTTCGAGAGCAACTGAAGGCCATACAGACAGAATTGGGGGAAGGGGACGTATGGATTCGGGAAATAAACGAATTGAAAGGGCTTATCGAAAAGGCGGGTCTGCCCACTGAAGTTAAATCCCAAGCTTTGAAAGAGGTCGACCGGCTAGTCCAGATGCCTTCCATGGCCCCAGAAGTGAGTGTTATCCGCAATTACCTGGATTGGATCCTTGAACTTCCCTGGACGAAAAAGACAGATGACAATCTCGATGTAAAACATGCCCGCCGAATTCTTGAGAAATATCATTATGGTGTGGGTAAAGCCAAAGACCGAATCCTTGAATATATCGCGGTGCGCAGTCTGAAACCTATCAAACCGAGGCAACCGATCTTATGTTTTGTGGGTCCCCCGGGGACGGGCAAAACCTCGCTCGGGAAATCAATAGCGGAGGCTTTAGGTCGAAAATTTGTACGCTTGTCTTTGGGTGGCGTGAGGGATGAAGCCGAAATCCGTGGTCATCGTCGCACTTACATAGGCGCGCTTCCAGGACGGATTTTGCAGACGATGCGAAGGGCGGGAACCGTAAACCCCCTCTTTATGTTGGATGAAATCGATAAATTGGGCTCCGATTTCAGGGGTGATCCCAGTGCTGCTTTGCTGGAGGTCCTTGACCCTGAACAGAATTATTCGTTTTCCGATCACTACCTGGAATTAGCTTATGATCTTTCCCAGGTCATGTTCATCACCACAGCCAACCAAACCATGTCCATCCCTTCCGCACTGATGGACCGCATGGAAGTCATCGAATTCCCTGGGTATATCGAGGAGGAAAAATTAAAGATCGCGGAAAGATTTCTTGTACCCAGACAAAAAGAAGAAAGCGGATTGGACAAGAAAGAAATCTCTTTTGAACCTTCTGCCATTATCAGAGTAATCAGGGAATATACCTATGAAGCTGGAGTTCGAAACCTAGAACGAGAACTGGGCAGGATCATCCGCAAGGTAGCGCGATTGAAATCGGAAAATAAACCGATTCCCGAGGTAATTACCCCCAAGCAAGTAGAACGGTTCCTGGGACCGACGCAATTCTTCCAGACGGAAGCCGAAAAGAAAGATGAAGTGGGGGTGGCCACTGCCGTCGCCTGGACGGAAAGCGGTGGAGAGATTATGCCGGTGGAAGTGCTGGTGTTTGACGGCAAGGGAACCCTGCAAATAACCGGGCAAATTGGCGAGGTCATGCAGGAATCTGCACAGGCAGCATTATCCTACCTAAAATCAAAAGCTAAAGAATTTCATATTAACAATGATGTTTTCGAGCGAGTGGATATCCACATCCACATCCCCGAGGGAGCCATTCCCAAGGATGGGCCAAGCGCAGGGATCACCCTGGCAGTTGCCCTTATTTCCGCGTTTACCGGCCGGAAAGTATACAAGGATACAGGCATGACGGGTGAGATCACCCTCAGAGGACAGGTTCTGCCGGTGGGAGGGGTGCGGGAGAAGGTCTTATCAGCACATCGAGCTGGGTTGAAAAAGGTCTTGCTTCCGGTCCGAAACATGAAAGATTTAGTTGACGTACCCAAAAAAGCTTTAGCGGATATCAAGATCATCCCCATCGAACATATGGACCAAGTGGTGAAGGAAGCTCTTCATCCTTATGATCCGAAGAACAATGTTCATGTTGGCACACAACCTGCTGGAAAGAGTCAAGGGCCAAAAAAAGATGAGCCAGCCGGCTCATCGGAAAAAGTCTAAGAACCCTGTTTGGGTTCAACTTTCTTTTTAACTTGAGGATCAGCTTGTAGCACCTGGATCCCGTTGCGGACCTGGTTTAGATATTTTTCCACTTCGCTTTCAATCTTAGTAAGCGTTTCCAACACATAGGTATCTGCGTCTCGACGCGTGGCTTCGGCTTCGTTCCGGGCCTGGGAAATAATTTGCTCCGACCGGGCTTGAGCTGCCTGGACGATGGAATCCTTTTCGACTACTTTTTCGCCTTTTTCGCGGGCAAGCTGCAAAGTTCGGTTCGCCTCTTCTTGGGCTTGAGCCAGGATCCTATCTCGTTGGTTGAGGAGCTGTTGGGCTTTTTTTATCTCGTCTGGAATGGTGACACGCATCTGGTCTATGATATCCAGGAATTTTTCCTCGTTAATAGACACACTATGGGTAAACCAGATTGGTCTGCCTTCGTTAAATAATTCTTCCAGTCTGTCAACAAGATGTAAGATATCCATATCCACTCCTACCATGAGAATCCATCTCATGGGGTGCAACTTTCACGCCATTGCTCTTCAAATTATACAAGATTAATCCCGTAAAGAGGAAATGGATACTTCGTGGTCGTGTTTGTTTAATTCCAGGTACCGTTTTTTCATGGCAGTTGCGACATGACGAGGGACCATCGAAGAAACATTTCCACCCAGGGCAGCGATTTCCTTAACCGTTGTGGAAGAAATGAAAGAATGTTCCTCAGCGGTGATAAATGCAACCACTTCAATTGCGGGTGCCAACCTATGGTTGGCCAAGGCCATACGGAATTCAAGTTCAAAATCTGAAAAAACCCGTAAACCTCGGACGATGACCTGGGCTTGCACCTGCTTGCAGAATTCCACGATCAGACCACTAAACCCCATCACCTTTATTTTGGGATTATTCTTGAAGGAGGCTTGTACCAGGCGAATTCGTTCTTCAGGCGTGAAAAGCAGGTTCTTCATGGGGAGGTCATATACAGCCACGATCAGCTCATCGAATAGTTTGGAACTGCGATTGGCAATATCTATGTGGCCTAAATGAATGGGATCAAAAGTACCAGGGAATACAGCTCTGACCATTTTTACCTCAACTAATATCTCCTCGAGTTGGCGACCAACTTTCTGCCAAGGCTTTCTTCAATGGTAGATGAACAGGTTCGGATAAATTTGGATCCTTATCAAACACCATCTCTGCATATTTCCTGGCTTTTTCGATCGTCTTTAGATCCATTATGCTGGCAAGTCTCAAATCTGAAAAACCGGATTGACGATACCCCATGAAATCCCCAGGACCACGTTGGGCAAGGTCCTTTTCTGCCAAAACAAAACCATCATTTGTTTGGGTCATGGCCAACAAACGTTCATTTTCCATCGAATCTTCCGTATCGGGAATGAGAAGGCAGATGGATTTTTCAGTCCCTCGACCAATCCTTCCCCGGAATTGATGCAACTGGGCTAAACCGAAATGGTTGGCACCTTCCACCAACATCAATGTGGCGTTGGGTATATCCACGCCCACCTCGACGACAGAGGTGGAAACCAGGATTTGGATTTCATTTTTGCGAAAAGCATCCATTACCTGAGTTTTTTCTTCTGGTTTTACCTTCCCATGAAGAAGACCCACGTTTAGATTTGGAAAAACATCTGAACTTAGCCGTTCGTATTCAGCCACAGCAGCCTTGACTTCATCATTATCCCCTTTCTCGATCAGGGGGTAGATGATGAACACCTGCTGCTTTTTCTCTACCGTTGATTTCACCAATTGATAAGCTCGTTCACGTTCTGCAGGCAAGAGCAGGTGGGTCTCGATGGTCTGTCTTCCGGCCGGTAATTCATCCAAAACAGATAAATCAAGATCTCCATAGACGGTCAATGCGAGAGAACGAGGGATGGGCGTTGCTGTCATGACCAACAGATGCAGATTATTTCCTTTTAATCTCAACTTGGCACGCTGCTCAACACCAAAACGATGCTGCTCGTCGATGATTGCCAGTTGCAGATTCTTGAATTCAATTGGGTCTTCCAACAAGGCGTGAGTCCCAACTATTAATTTCACTTCGCCGGATTTCAACTTGTTCCTGAGGATTTCCTTTTCTTTCTCGGGAACATCCCCGGTTAGTAACTGGATCTCATCCTTCCTTATTGAGGATTTTCCTTCATCAAAGCAAAGGAATTTAATCATGGTCTGAAAATGTTGTTCGGCCAGGATACTGGTAGGGGAGAGCAGTGCGGATTGGGCATCCCCTTTGGCAATTATTTCTGCAGCCAATGCTGCCAAAATGGTTTTTCCAGAACCGACATCGCCTTGGAGCAAACGATTCATAGGCTTGCCTCCGGCAAGGTCACTACGAATCTCTATGAATGACTTATTTTGGGCATTGGTAAGCTGAAAAGGTAAATCCTTGATCCGACTTTGCATCCATTCGTCTAGTACTGAGAACACCCTGGCAGGGGAGGATTGCCAATCCCTCTTCTGTTGACGGACTCCCATTTGAAGCAGGAATATCTCATCAAAGGACAAACGCGTCCTGGCGGAATTCAACTGATCCTGGTTATCTGGGAAATGGATCTGTTTTAGTGCGGTTGAGAGGTTGACAAGTTCAGCGTCCTTGACGATATCTGCGGGGAGGAAATCATCCACCTTCGTGGCCCAATGGTTCACGGTCTGAAAGATAATCCGTCGTAACCATTTTTGGCTGACATCCGTTTTGAGAGGATAAACCGGCACGATGCGGTTCGTATGTAGGTTTTCAACCTCGATAGGCTCCCAATCGGGTGAATTCATCACCAGGCGACCGAGATAACTATCCACCTTGCCGGAGACCACGATTTGATTTCCTACCAGTAATTGCTTCTGTAGATAGGGCTGGTTAAACCAAGTGAGACGCAAGGAACCTGTTCCATCCACAATGACTGCTTCAGTGATGGATTTCACTCCCCTTTGAGAACCAGCTTTCAATTCGCGTTCGGAAACATTTTGGATAACGCCGATAACCGTTAATGTTTCACCAAATTTGATCCTGTTTATGGTTTTCAGTTGGGAATAATCATCGTAACGGCGGGGAAAATAATAAAGAACATCCCGCAAGGTTTCAAGATGGAGTTTCTTTAGATCATCCGCGCGGCTCTTGCCAACCCCGGGAATAACATCCACCGAGGTATCAATCCCCAATCCCGGGGTGTTTGATAGATATTGCTGTGGAGGTCGAACCTCGACGGATTTCGGGGGAGCTGTGAGTAGAACTGGTTTTGGCGAAGACTTTACTTTGGCAGCGGGATTTTGGAGCACTGGTTTATTTTGAGGAGGAGTGTTCATGAGTGCAACACTTCCAATTTTTTGAAGCAAGATAACCAGGCGTGCGACGATATCTTTTCGTTCTTCAAGTGTTGCCTGGCTGTAGTGGGAAATTTCGTTGGTAATGTCGGTAATTAATTTCTCGTCGATTTTTTTGGTACGCGCTTCTGATTGCCAGGCGGGTAACACTCTTTCCAATCCCCCGATCACAGCGCGGTTGACGTACTTTTTTTCAATTTCCAGTTTGAGAAATTTCAACAAAGTTTCCGCCGGCGTTTGCATAATGGTATTTTACCCTTAATGTACGAATGGAGACTTTTAACCGGCAGGAAATTATTTTTCGACGGCAATTAATCCCATGCTGCGAGGACCAAACAACACTGCCATGGATTGAGATAATGGCAACTCAAAGAAATTTGAGTGCTTGAACCGTTCTTTGCAATACTGGCGAAACATTCTTTCTTCCAACATGGAAATTCCACCACTCTGGGACAAAGTCACCAATTTAAGTTCTTCAAATTCGTCTAAAAATTCTTGAAAGATATCAAATACTCCCCGGTGAGACTTGACTTTTTGGACTGGGAGCATTTTCCCCTCTTCCAACGAATAGATGGGGAAGATCTCCAAGTACTCCGAAATAATTGCCTGGGGTAACTCAATGATCCCAGCTTTTGCCAGATATGTGGGGGCAGGGACAAAAAGCATGGAATAGATTTTGGGAATCGACTCCCTAATCATCTGCGCGATTTCGAGAGATGATCCTTTTTCCTTCGTAATGCGAGCAGCATTTTCAACGACATCTCCCAGACCGGTCGAAATACTTTTGGAATCAAAGATATGGATTCGATTTCGTGCAGAAGATGCCTGGGCGGTCTTTTGGGCAAAGTCCACCAAGGGAAAAACCTGGTTGGTCAGAAAGATTGCAATAATTTCATTAAATTCCTGCAATAAATTCTCAAATAATTGCTCCAGGCCCAATTGGGATGGAGGGATAAGGACGGGATTCGAGATTTGGTTTGCGGATATTGGCAGGTCCGAAATAATGAGGGGATTTTCACGAGTGTACTTGCCCAAATTTGATGCAAAAATAAGGGGCAAAACCCTTACATTTTCCTTGCCAGGGAAAGTGGTCTTTGGGAATTGGGCAGAACTATCCGTAAGAATGCATATATCTCCCATAATCATTCAAGAGAGATAATGAATTGATAATAAGGTTGACCCCCCTCATGAATTTCGATTTCATGATGGGGATAACGTTCATGAACCAGTTTTGCCAGATCATCCACAGCTAGTTTTTCAATATTGATTCCATAGAAGAAAGTGATTCTTTCCCTTTCTTCTACACCAGCCCGGGATAAAAATTCAAAACAGGCATCTTTCAGATTTGCAAAGGAGCCAATCAGCTCGCCGTTGTGTAGAACGATGACCTGACCTTCTTTGACGTTCACGCCGTTGATCTCGACGGAGCGGGTGGCAGTGGTGATTTCGCCTGTTTCCACCTCTCCAAGGGAATCCTCCATCTTTTTGGTAAGGTCTTCTATGTCGCCATCGGGATCCAGACGCAAAATCGCAGAGAGACCTTGGGGGATACTCTTGCTGGCAACGACCCTGACGGTTTTCGTCGCCATGCTGGCGGCAGATTGGGCTGCCAGGATAATATTCTTATTATTGGGCAGGATAATCACTTTATCCGTAGGAAGATTATTGACGGCTTTCAATATTTCTTCCGTGGATGGATTCATGGTTTGTCCGCCTTCAACAATTGCGGAAACACCCAGGCTAGCAAAGATGCGCGAAATTCCTACACCTGGGGAGATGGTCACTACAGCTACCTGTCCAGGCTTGACTTCGGCAAATTCAAGTTTGTGTTTCTTGCTCTTCCCCAACTCTTGCATCTGATCAATCAAGTTTTCGATAGCAATTTTTGTAACCGTCCCCTGGGTCATTGTGTAATCGATAGGGTCGTAACGCTTATCTGTAGGAACATGGATGTGCATGCGGTACATGTCATCGCCTTCACCAATTTGGATGGATGTACCGATTTTGGAAAGGTTCTCATAAAACGTATCCAACTGAAAATCCTTCTTCGGTTGAAAATCGATCACGACTTCATAATCCTGCCCCGGCTCTATTTCGGTAAGAGTATGAGATAAATCCATTGTAGCGAGGGATTGGATGGCGGTTGCAGATGCTTCAAGTGATTGTCCTTCCAGGAAACGAAGCATTCCTTCAAACAGGAAATATAGTCCTTTTCCTCCCGAATCCACTACGCCAGCCTGTTTAAGGATGGGCAGCAATTCTGGTGTATGCTGAACGGAAACATCAGCCGCCTTGACCAAATCCTTTAATATAGCAAACAGGTTATCCGTTTTTTCAGAAGAAATTTCAACGGCAGCTGCTATATCCTTGGCAACCGTCAGAATTGTCCCTTCCACAGGGCGGACGACACCTTTATAGGCAGTGTTGCGGCTTTCATTAATAGCAGTCACAAAAATCTTGGAATCCATGTAATCCAGATCATCTAGAACACGCGCAAATCCACGCCACAATTGTGAAAGGATCACTCCGGAGTTTCCTCGTGCACCCATCAATGCACCCTGGGATACTGCATGAGCCATCCGTCCGATTTTCAAATCATCCATCTCCGCAATTTCGTTCCAGGCAGATTGCATTGTAAGCAACATATTGGTTCCGGTGTCACCGTCTGGAACCGGGAAAACATTGAGCGAATTCACCAGTTGCTGGTTCGAGCGAAGCCAGGAAATGGAGGCATCTACCAGCTTTTTTAAATCTTGACCATTAATGTGCTTGATATCGGGAGTATCCACCGTATCCATGGATGAAGCCGTTGGATCTTTCAAATTCATAAATCTCCGATCAAGAGGGATGGATTCATGGATTGGTTCAATCTGGGTTACTGATTCTTAAGCCGCGGACGTGAACGTTTACTGCAATCACCGGGATAACCAGCATTTTTTCCAATTGATAACGGATACTTTCAGAAACGCTGGTAGCCACAGATTTTATCCGGGTGCCGTATTCGACAATGATGTAAATGTCAATCTGAAGGGAATGCCCATCATAGACAACTTCCACTCCGGAGGAGGGATCCCCTGTAAGGAGACGCTCGATGCCTTTAACTAGGTTCTTGGTAGCCAGACCCACAACGCCGTATGATTCCAACGCCGATTGGCTGGCAATGGTAGCGATCGCATGGTGTGAAATATAAATGTGACCAAGGGAGGTGTCTGATCCGCTCATAATTTTCCCTTTCCTATATTAAACAGTGTTCCTTGAGAAAAGATACGTTTCATGATAAAATCCGCATCCGTTATATGAACTGATGAGGAACTGTATCCCTCGATTATACCTGCCTCGAAAGGAAATTTGAAATGGCAAAATGTGAGAATTGCGGAAAAACCACAACATTCGGTCATAACCGAAGCTTTTCCATGCGTGCATCCAACCGGACATTTCGACCCAATTTACAGCGTGTCACAGTACTGGTCAACGGTCGAAAAACAAAAAAAATCCTTTGCGCTCGCTGCATCAAGACTTTAGCCAAGAGCTAGGCAGGTCTACAAGGTAATGAGATCGCAGATAACCTGCGATCTTTTTATTTAATAGATAGGCGAAGGTCTTTTACGGCCTGCGCAATCCCATCCGGATGCTTGAAAATGGCTGTAGCGGCAACCGCCACATCGATTCCAGCTATAAACAGGGAAGGCAGGTTTTTCGAGGTTACCCCACCATCTACTTGGATGAGAACGGGCAATTTTTCCCCGGCAATACAGTTTCTTGCATGACTTATTTTGCTCTCAACCTCGGGTATGAATTCCTGACCAGAGTAACCGGGGTTCACGGACATTACAAGCAACAGATCTATAAATGGAAAAAGTGGTTCTGCACTGGTGACCTGGGTTCCAGGATTGATGACAAGCCCATTCTTGCAGCCCAGGTCATGGATCTTCTGAAGGGAACGGAGAATATTAGGGTTCTCCTCAAGGTGAATACTGATCCTATCAGCTCCAGCTTTGGCAAAAGCTTCAGTAAACAAGTCGGGATTTTCAATCATCAAATGCACATCCAGCGGAAGTTTGGTGATCTTTCGACAGGTTTCCACGATAAAAGGTCCCATGGTGATATTAGGGACGAAATGACCGTCCATAACATCAATATGAATCCAATCCACACCTGCATTCTCTGCCTGGTGGATTTGGTCTGCCAGATTGGAAAAGTCTGCTGAAAGAATGGATGCAGAAATTAATAGCTTTTTCATCGGATTAATGAATTGGCGTGATCAAATAATAATAAATATATAACCAAAACGGAAATAACCCACCAAAAAGAAACAGCGCCAACAGACCCATCCCAATGGTTCCCCAATCCAATTCTCCTGAAGGAGGGTTTTCTTTTGGAAGTGAAGGAATTCTAGGAGGACCAAGTGTTTTTGAGACTTTTGAAGGGGTTGTATCTCCTTTGTCCTGTAATTGCGTGCTCACCAGAGATAGAACACGCCCAAGTTGATCTGCATTGCGGTACCTTGAAGCAGGTTCTTTTGAAATAACTTTCAGGACAATTTGATCGAGAGCTTCGGGTATTTTCGGGTTCAACATACTCGGTGGAATAGCGGGGACTTCACTATGCATGCGAGTCAGTTCTTCAGATGAATTTCCGGAATACGGAAGTTTTCCAGTCAAAATTTCATACATAACGATCCCAAGAGAATAAACATCGGAGGAAGGGGAGGGTGCAATCCCGTTGGCTTGTTCGGGTGAGAAATAAAGAGGAGATCCCCAAACGACATCATTTCGTTCATTTGAGTTGATCGATACGAGTGCCCGCGCGATTCCAAAATCGGTAATTTTCAACTTCCGATCCATGGTTATGAGCATATTTTGGGGTTTCACATCGCAATGGACCAAACCAGCACGATGGGCATATCCAAGACCTGCACACGCCTGGATCATTAAGTCCAGGCTCTCTTGAATGCCAAATTCCTGTTTTTGGCGAATGAGGGTCTTTAGATCACTCCCCGGCACATATTCCATAACAATAAAGGGTTCAGAATGGTAAAAACCAAAATCAAACACAGTGACAATGTTCGGATGAAATAGGTTCGCAGCTGCTTTTGCTTCGAGAACGAAACGCTGCTGGAATTCGGCACTTCGGGAAAAATCCCTTTTCAAGATCTTGAGCGCGACTTGTCTTTCGAGCAGAGTATCCTGGGTCAGATAAATATCCGCCATTCCCCCGGACCCAATTTGATTGAGGATAAGATAACGATTGTTAATTTTTACTTGGGAAACTTTGACCATTTTCAAAAAGGATTATAGCATAGGCATTTGGCTCAATCAGGTACGATATAATTCATCTGGTGAATACTTGGGATTCTCTTCATAATCGACAACGACAGCGAACGAACGCAACAACGTTCATTATTGGCTTGGCTATCGCCGTTCTGATGCTTATTGCATCGATAGTAATGATCCAAATTTTATTACCTCCCAGTAATTCAATCTTTCATCCAACACCTGTGATCGTTGTCATTCCCGCTCCCACAGCAACACCGACGCTGAACCCTCTTATTCTGCCAACTTCCACACCTTTGGGTGCGGGGGAACAATCTGTGGGTGGCCTTTTTATCGGGATGTATGTACAAATTTCAGGGACAGGGGTGGAGGGCTTACGGTTCCACTCGACACCCGGGCTAAATAGTTCATCCCTTTTCTATGGGGCTGAATCTGAGGTGTTCCTGATCACGAAGGGACCAGAAACAGCGGATGGACATACTTGGTGGTATTTGACGGCGCCTTATGACCAAAACAGAAGTGGCTGGGCGGTGATGGATTACCTATCACCTGTGCCTACACCTTCCCCCTGATCAATTTTATTTACCAGGAAATTAAGCTTCGTAATATAGCTCAATTTCATAAGGATGCGGTCGAATACTTACGTCATAAGCTTCCTGACGTTTCTTGCGCATCCATAAATCGATCAAGTCCTCGCTAAAAACACTCGATTTTAACAAGAATTTGTGATCTTTTTCAAGTGCATCCATTGCACAGTCCAGGTTCTTAGGTAGATTCTTGATCAGTCTTCTTCGCTTTGGAGAGAGGGAGAGCACATCCTCGTCGATGGGTCCAAAACCAGCTTTGGTGGGGTCGATTTGATTTTCTATACCGTCGATCCCTGCCATCAACATGGCCGCCATGGCTAAATATGGATTGCATGTGGCATCGGGCGGTCTGAATTCAAAACGGACCTTTTGAGGATCGGTAGCATATTTCGGTACACGGATGGCAGCACTGCGATTTCCGCTCGAGAAAAAGCAATTGACAGGTGCTTCAAAACCAGGGATCAACCGTTTATATGAATTCGTACTGGGATTTGTGAATGCGAGGACAGCGGAAGCATGGGTTAGTAACCCGCCAATATAATACAGCGCTGTTTGGCTGAGTTTATCCGGACCTTTGGCATCATAAAAGGCATTTTTCCCATTTATTAATAGCTGCTGATGAAAATGCAGCCCGCTTCCAGCTTCACCAAACAACGGCTTGGGCAGATAGGTTACGGTCATACCATGGTTATTTGCCACCATTTTGGTGATGTATTTCACTACCAGGGTTGCATCGCCGGCTGCTATTAATCCCAACAAGGGTGTCTCAATTTCCCATTGTCCAGGACCACCTACTTCATGGTGATGATATTTAACAGGGATATTCAGATTTTCGAGCAATGAAACCATTTCAGCCCGAATCTTGAAAAACTGGTCAGCAGGGGGGAGGGCATGGTATCCGCCATGGGTGGGATTGTAATGACCACTACCCGAATCACTACTATTCCATGAAGCCTCATCTGAATCTATATGATATGCGGAGGACCTTAGGTTATTCTCGAATCTTACACTCTTAAAAACATAAAATTCAAATTCCGGACCCCACAGGGATTGATCTGCAAATCCGGTTGACTGTAAATACTTTTCAGAGTTCCTGGCAATCTCCCTCGGATCACCTGCAAAAGGGATCTTGGTATCCGCTTCGATTATCTCGCAAATGAAGGAAAGTGTAGGTTTTTCCCAAAATGGATCCAAGAATCCAGTAGCCAGATCCGGGATAAGGGCCATATCTCCAGATTGAACACTTTTGAACCCAACACTCGAGCCATCAAATCCAACACCATATTCCATGAGTCCTGAAGTAAATTCCTTAATCCCCAGTGTTACGTGATGCCATTTCCCCCACAGATCAGAAAATTTCAAGTCAATTGCGGAAATTTGCTTCTTTTGTATGAACTCAATTGCATTTTCCAAGCTGTTGAACATGAATGTCCCTTCCCTTGAGAGCGAAATTATTCTATACTGTTGTTTACGTCTTGATAAGAACCCCGCAAATTCATAACGAGCTATTCATCATTTTACTGCAACCGAGGATGACAGTCCAGTTTATGTTGCAAAACGGTCTTTTGCATCTTATAATTCTTCCTAGATACAATTTCGCAATGAAGTGAATCGTCATTGGAGGTCCTGCTGGAAGATCAAAATCTAACACAGCACTTAACTGAAAAACCGGGTGGGACAACACGGCAGCTAAAGCTGGGCAGCGCGCTCAACGACCGATATGCAATTCAAGATGTCATCGGGATTGGCGGGATGGGTTCGGTATACCGTGCTCGTGATCTTCATTTCCCCAACGTTGTTAAATTAGTTGCTGTGAAAGAAATGATTAATCAAGCGAACGATCCTATACTTCGCAGCACAATCATACAAAACTTCGAACGCGAAGCGAATATCTTAGTCACACTGAATCACCCCTGTATTCCAAAAATCTTTGATTTTTTCTCAATTAATGAAAGATCCTACCTAGTGATCGAATATGTACAAGGGAAGGATCTTGAAGCCGCATTGAGTGAAAATCCCAATATGTTCCTGGAAGATCAGGTTGTTTCATGGGCGATTGAGCTTTGCGACGTATTGACCTATCTCCATAGCCATAAACCAGAGCCGATCATTTTTAGGGATATGAAGCCTTCGAATATCATGGTTACCAGCAGCAACCATATCATGCTGGTGGATTTTGGAATTGCTAAGATATTCAAAATTGGGCAGAAAGGCACCATGATTGGCACAGAAGGCTACTCCCCGCCGGAGCAATATAGGGGAGAGGCAACACCTGTTGCTGATGTCTATTCCCTGGGTGCCACGATGCATCATCTGCTTACGCACCGCGACCCACGCTTGGAAGCACCCTTTACCTTTGCAGAGCGTCCCATCCGTAAATACAATCCATCCGTTTCAGTCGAAATGGAAGAAATCATCAATAGATGCCTCTTGTATGAACCCCGAGATCGATTTCAATCAGCCGAGGAACTAAAGGAAGCCTTGCTTGCAGCTGCCAAAAAAACAGGGGTCTTGGGTAGGCTGAATCTCGGTCCCAAACCAGTTTCCTCCGAACAGACCATTAAACCAATGTGGGCATTTCGATGCGAAGATGAAATTCGAGGTTCTCCAGCATATGACGGTGGTTATGTCTACATCGGGGCTTATGACAATAATTTGTATTCAATAAATGCCGCGGATGGAACACTTGCCTGGAAGTATGCAACTGAAGGGGGAGTGGTGGGCAAGCCAGCCATATCCAACGGGGTGGTCTATTTTGGTTCGGAAGACAAACGATTGTATGCGTTGTCTGTTCGTACTGGGAAATTACTTTGGACCTATTATACAGAGGGACCGATCCGCAGCTCACCGTGGGTGGCTGAAGGTCAAATCTTTATCGGATCAGATGATGGTTTTGTTTACGCGATCAGCGTAACAACGAATCACCTTACCTGGAAGATCGACTCAGGTGCTCCGGTTCGATCCACCCCAATTTATGCAGATGATAAAATCTTTTTCGGTAACGAACACGGCGATTTCTTTGCTTCAGACCTGAGAGGACAGGTCCTCTGGAAATCCCATGCGAAGAAGGAAATCACTTCATCCCCGGTAGAAATGAAGGGATTTGTGTATTTCACTTCGCTGGATGGAGTTCTATATTGCATGGATGCCAAATCCGGATGGTCGATTTGGCGTTTCAGGATGGGAAGAGGTTCCATTTCATCGCCATGTGCAGCTAACAATACTGTGTGTGTCGGTTCTGCGGATGGGAACATTTATTGCGTGGAAGCTGCAAGCGCTAGGGAAGTCTGGAGATTCAAAACAAACCATCAAGTGAGTGGTTCCCCCATTTTTTACAAGGATGCTATTTATTGCGGCTCTGCCGATGGGAATCTCTATTGCATAGAAATAAAAAATGGGCAATTACGTTGGAAGTTCAATACAGGTGGACCTATAACAGGAACCCCTGTAATTTTTAACGACGTCCTTTATATAGGCTCCGCCGATCACTTGTTATATTCTTTGGTAGTATGATGAAGTCAATGAGGAGGGTAATTTGATAGAAGCCATCAGGAACTTATTTCGACGAAAAAGGAAAGATGAAGTTAAAACAACTCCCTTATCAGAAGAGCAGTTGAAGGAAGTTGTAAAACCGATCAAGAATGCAGGAGCTTTGCAATTGATCCCTGGAGTGGCAAGGAATTTGGGTAAACAGCGAGATCACAACGAAGATTCACTGTTCTCTTTGTCTTCTTATATTTCAGAAGGTTCCCGAGAAACACCTTTTGGAATCTTTGTAATTGCGGATGGAATGGGTGGGCATCTCTTTGGAGATGTCGCCAGCAACGTGGCCATCAAGGCGTTTAGCCGTAATTTGCTTGAAAAGCTTATCCTGCCGATGTTCAACAATGAACCCCAAATGCCGACCGAAAGCTTGCAGGAAATCATGGAAGCCAGCGTAAGCGCTGCCCAGACTGCTGTGCAAAAATATGCTCCCAGTGGTGGGACAACACTAACGGCTGCCCTGGTATTGGGTGAGCAGGTAACCATCGCGCATGTAGGAGACAGTCGAGCATATTTCATTTACCCTGATGGTAGAACCCAGAAACTGACCTATGACCACTCACTGGTTCATCGCCTGGTTGAACTAGGGCAAATCGAAGAAAAAGATGCAAAAACCCATCCCCAACGTAATGTTCTTTACCGGGCTATTGGACAAGCAGAACCTTACAAACCGGATATTGCCACCTTTCAGCTTCCTCATCCGGGGAAAATTCTTCTTTGCAGTGATGGATTATGGAATGTTGTTTCTGATGAAGAAATATTTAAGATCATCATTTCTTCACATTCTGTAGCGGATGCTTGCAACGATCTGGTAAATTCAGCGAATTCGGCAGGTGGACCCGATAATATCAGTGTCATTCTTGTAGATATTCTCATGTAGGGGGTGCATTGACCAGCAATAATTATTACGACCTTTTATCCATACCCTTCGACGCTACAGAACAAGAGATCAGAGACGCATACTTCAGGGAGGCGAGACGGTATCATCCGGATGCAAATCCGGATAAGTTAGTTAAGGATACTTTTTTCCAAATTCAAGATGCGTTTTCTACATTATCGGATCCAGAAAAAAGGAAACAATATAATTATCGCTTTACTGATCAGGAAACCCATATAGGGACATCCGCCCGTGTAACTCTAAGCCAACGTACCATCCCACTTCTCGACGAGCGACAACTGGTATACGCTTTACTTCAGATCAATTGTGACCAAGAGATTAATACCAAAAATATTCCTTCAGTTGAAATCTGCCTTGTAATAGATCGCTCCACATCAATGAAGGGTTCGCGATTGGCCATGGTCAAAAAGAATTTTGACTACATAGTGAGTCAATTACGCCCTTCTGACCTCATTTCCGTCATTGCTTTCAGCGACCGTGCTGAGATCCTGATCAGCCCAACCCGGATCGGTGATTTGGGAGATTCTCGAAAAAAAGTTTCTGAAATTAAAACTTTCGGAGCCACCGAGATATTTAAAGGGTTGAATTTGGGTGCTTCTGTTCTTCGCAAAAGCAATTTTGGTTCCCAGATTAAAACTCTTTACCTGCTAACAGATGGGCATACCTACGGGGATGAAAAGAATTGTTTTCAGCTGGCAGAAGGTTTGGCAAATGATGGCATCCGGGTGTCTGCCATGGGATTTGGCGATGAGTGGAATGATGAATTCCTGGACCAGATGACCGGGTTGAGTGGCGGAAACGCAGGTTTTGCTAGCAGTGAAAAAGATCTCTTTGATTTCTTTAAAGAAAAAATCACTTATTCCATGAGTCAATATGCCCAAAAGGTTTGTTTTGAATTTAAATATGATGAAGAAGTGGATCTTAATTACGCTTTTCGTATGCACCCTGAAGCAAATACCATACCCGTATCTCAATCGATAAATCTGGGCAGCCTTTCCTATGGTCAAAAAATCATTCTTATCTTAGAATTCTTGATAGATAGATTACCATATGGTAAGAAAGAACTATCATTAATAGAGGGAAATGTTCGGATGGAAGCATTAGGGAGAGAGTTTATCTATGAAAGGCATCTTATAAATGCTTCATTACCCATTCATGCCTCCTTTGAAAAAGAAACTCCACCTCCTATGATGGTGGAAGCAATGTCCAGGCTGACTTTGTATCGCATGCAAGCGAAAGCCAGGAAAGAAGTAGAAGCAAAATCATTACGTGCGGCATCAAAACATTTGAAATCCTTGGCAGCAAAATTGGAAGCACAGGGAGAAAAGGATTTAGCGCATACGATACGCCTTGAAATAGAGGAATTAAAAACACATGAAAAGTTCTCTTCCGAAGGTGAAAAGAGAATCAAATATGGGACCCGGTCCCTGTTACTTAAATCAGGTCTAGAACAGGAATGATATGATCCTTTGCCCCAATTGTCAGCATCAAAATGTCCCCGGTTCGTTGTTTTGCAGTGAGTGCGGCTCCCGCCTTGTTTCGCAAGCCGATTTGAATACTCAATCCATAAAACGAACCCCTTCGGACATGCTAGCCACCGAGCTTCCGCCCCCGCGATCCGTTCCCCCGGCAGTCTCCCCAGAAGAATCGGATACCGTGATTTCATTGTTAATCGTAGAAACCGGGCAGGTATTGCACCTGGCTGGCAGAAATGAATTTACTATCGGGAGGGTTTCTGAAGGTCAACCGATTTTGCCTGATGTAGATCTGACCCCTTATAATGCTTTCAATCTTGGAGTTTCACGCTTGCATGTTTCTATGAAACTAACCCGTACGGGAGTAATTGTGACCGATCTGGGTTCATCCAACGGAACACGGGTGAACGGACAAAAAATCGTACCCCATGTTGAATATCCCATAAATCATGGTGATACAGTAGCAATTGGCAAGCTGAAACTTAAAATACTGATTCACCGCTAGAAGGTAACTAATGGCAAGTATCATAGCTCATTTGGTAAATGATGATCCGATCATGGGAGAAGTGGAAGTACTTCCCAAACCAACGGATTTCACAATCACCATTCGAAATCCAAGCAAAAAAGACGGCAAGGACCTTCCTTATTTGGAAGCGAATGTAAATACCATCATCATTCCCATTTTTAGGATCAGCTTTATCGAAGTTTTGGAAAGTCACGAAGAAGAAATCATTACGTTCGTTCGGGAGTAACATCTCATGGCAGAAGATAATTTCAAAAATCGGGTAGTCTTGGTTGTTGACGACGAAGAACGGATGGCAAGGTTTATCCGTCTTAATCTCGAACATGACGGATTTCAAGTCATCGAAGCTTATCGTGGTATGCAAGCGATCGAGAAGCTCCGAGATTCGATGCCCGATTTGATCATCCTCGACATCATGATGCCAGATATCGATGGATTCGAAGTATTAAAGATGGTCCGGGAAATCAGCACGGTTCCGATTATCATGCTGACTGCTAAGGGAGAAGAGGAAGACCGGGTGAAGGGATTGGAATTAGGTGCGGATGATTACATCACCAAGCCTTTCAGCCCCAGGGAATTGGTGGGTAGAGTCAAAGCTGTGCTGCGAAGGACCGAATCTACCGGGATTTCTTCTCAGGATGTAATCGATGTGGATGAGAGACTGAAAATCGACCTTGGGCGGCGAGAAGTATGGGTCGATAAAAAACTGATCAAGTTAAGACCCACCGAATATCGTCTCCTTTATCATTTAATCCAAAACGCAGGATGGGTTTTGACCTATGATCAAATCTTATCTAGGGTTTGGGGATACGAGTATCGGGATGAGCCACATTATGTCAGGTTATACATCAACTATTTAAGACAAAAACTTGAACAAGATCCCGCAAATCCGAAATATATCCTCACAGAAAGAGGTGTAGGATATCGGTTTGTGGATTACAAGAGAAAATCAAAAACATAATTGATTTATTGAAATATATTGAGGAGTTTTTAAATGGTCGAAGAGCCAATCAATGTGACTGATGCAGCTTTTGAAAAAGCGGTTTTACAATCGGTGATCCCTGTTATCGTGGATTTCTGGGCTCCATGGTGTGCACCTTGCAAGGTTGTGGCGCCTATTCTTGACAAATTTGCGAAAGAATTTTCGGGTCGGTTGATCGTTGCCAAGATGAATGTGGATGAAAATCCTGAAGTTCCAGGAAAATACGGCATTCAGAGCATTCCAACGATGCTTTTCATCGCCAATGGAAAGATTATTCATCAAAATGTAGGAGCTTTGCCGGAGAGTCTTCTCCGACAAACCGTCGATCAATTTCTGCAGGTTGCAAGTCCCGCCACTAAATAATCAAAGCCTGGTTATTCCTCAAGGCGTTCGATTTTTGCCCCCAGCGCCTTGAGTTTGATATCTACGTTTTCATAACCGCGATCTATTTGCCCAACATTTCGAATTGTGGATTTTCCCTGCGCGGATAGGGCTGCAAGCAGCAAAGCCATTCCTGCCCGGATATCGGGACTCTCCAATTTCTCACCAAACAGTTGACTTGGGCCTTGTACAATGCACCGGTGAGGATCGCACAAGACGATTTGTGCCCCCATCGAAACCAGTTTGTCAGTGAAATACATCCGGCTGGGATACATCCAGTCGTGGAAAAGGACTGTACCTTTGGATTGGGTTGCAATGATAATGGCAATGCTCATCAAGTCGGTGGGGAAGGCAGGCCATGGCATGAC
>JBGQAS010000116.1:0-6407 GCA_041494435.1 Anaerolineaceae bacterium
AAAGAGCAAATGTGCGATAATAAATTTGTGAAGTTAAGAATTACCACTCTCGTGATCATCGGGATGACCTTTGTTGGACTGGTCTTGGTGCTCCTGGGCAACTTAAATGCAATCCTCATTCCATTTTTCCAGCGCCAGGAACAATCTTCGGCAGTCACCAATGTTTTAAGGGCTGAAGCAATTCTTGAAAAAGCCAAGGATGACCTGGGGCAAAAAACAGCCTACCTGGCCGATTCCAGCGAGACAATGGTTCGTCCCCCTTCTGAAACTCCTCAATATCTCAGTACCGTCTTTGATCCATCTGCATTCACGGATCTGCACCTCAACCTAATCGCCATCGTGGATCCAAGCACACACGCTATCACCGGGCAATTCGCCACGGGAGGAGGGCCTCCGGTGCAAATCCCTGTTGAATGGCAAACCGCCCTTTTCAGCCAACCAGCGGTTCTGGAGCTGCCTTCAGGTCAAACCAGCCGGGTTGGATTCCTCAAAGTGCAAAATCAACTCTACATGTTGTGCATCCAAACAATGCAAGGCACAAGTCTGCTTGCGACAGGCGTTTGGATGGACACAAGCGCCATATCGAATCTTGCGGATCAAGTCCTTTTTCCAATCCAGCTGATTCCGGTTGATGAGAACAATCCCCCCAGTCAGTATGCTTCTGTTCTGAACGATTTACAGACGTCCAACGCTCCGGTGACGCGGATACTTTCTTCAGAGGTCATTGCCGGATACATCTTAATCTACGGGATGGACAAAACCCCGGCAGGATTACTGGAGGTCAGTACCAACCGGACCACGTATCAAGGCAGTCAATTAGTCTTAAACTACCTGATCATTATCCTGGTAAGCGCCACCGCCATTTTTTCCTTTATGACTTATCTTTTGGTGCAATACCTGATATTGAACCGGGTAATGAGATTGAGCAAAGAAGTTGCCCAAATTGGATCTGAGCCATCCCAACCAGGTCGAGTGACCGTCACCCGGAAAGACGAGCTTTCCACCCTGGCACAAAACATCAACAACATGCTGGCAGGTCTCGACCAGGCACGTTCTGACCTGGAAAAGAGCTTTTCCAAGGTGCAATCCGGGCGGAAGCGGTTGGAAGATCTTTCACGCAGGCTGGTCACCATTCAGGAAGAAGAGCGTCATGCCATCGCTCTCGAACTGCACGACGAAATCGGTCAAATGCTAACCGGGCTTAAGCTTAAACTTACAAATATATCCTCCCTCCCCAAAGAAAAAGTCCTGGAGCAGCTTAAGCAAGCTCAAACTATGACGAGTGATTTGATCAACAAGGTTCGGCAGCTCTCGCTTGACCTGCGACCCTCCATGCTGGACGACCTGGGGTTGTTGCCCGCTGTCCAGTGGCTTACCACTCAATATTCAGCCCAAACCGGGATACAGGTGGGTCTGACACACAAAAATCTGGAAGGGAAAAGGTTTTCTTCTGAATTGGAGATCACCGCTTACCGGATCATCCAGGAAGGCTTGACTAATGTTGCCCGCCACGCTAAAGTAAAAAAAGTAAAGTTAAATGTAAGTGGAGGGAACCAGTTAATCAAAATCCAGATTAGTGATCAAGGAGCAGGATTTAACCCTGTGACAATTTTGGATAAACATGAGACCAGCGGGCTTTCAGGCATTCGCGAGCGGGTCGCCATGTTGGGCGGGAAATTCATCATCCGGTCCAAGCCCCGCCAGGGAACCGTCTTGATCGCCGAACTTCCCATCGCCGGTCACCTTGAAAGGAGAAATCATGACCGTTCGCATTTTACTCGCGGATGACCATGTAGTCGTCAGGCAGGGATTGCGTTCTTTGCTCGAAACTCATCCGGGGTTCTCTGTGATCGGTGAAGCTCGCGATGGCATCGAAGCGCTTGCATTAATTCAGAAATTGAAGCCGGATGTGACCGTTCTGGATATCATGATGCCCGGATTGAATGGTTTGGAAGTGAGCCGGCAGGTTCAGAATTTGACCAGGGTGGTTATCTTGTCCATGTATAACGATCGTTCCTACGTTTCCGAAGCTTTGCAGCAGGGAGCCTTTGGTTTTGTTTTGAAAGACGCTTCTTCGGAAGAGTTGATCCTTGCCATCCAGGCAGCCTGCCGGAACGAATATTACCTGTCCAAACCTTTCTCAGACCAACCCATCTCCACCTATGTCAAAGGTACCCTTGCTCCAAAGAAAGACCCTTATGACACATTGACCAGCAGGGAACGGCAGGTATTGCAATTGATCGTGGAAAGCAACCGCACGGATGTTATCGCCACCCGTTTGAATATCAGCCCACGCACGGTTGAACAACATCGCGCTCACATCATGGCGAAATATGGCGTGCATACCCAAACAGAATTGGTTAAAAGAGCCATAAGAAAAGGCTTGATCTCCTTTTAGCGCCTTCCATTTTTGTCTGGTAAATACGCAATTCTACGAATATCCTTTGGCTTTACTTTCGTATATACTAAACCATGGAGGAATATTTTCCCAGAGCTTTATTCTTGAATAAACCGAGGTGCAGGTTTGTCTCCTATTCAAAAAGCAATTGTTGAATTTCGCCGCAAAGGCGCCCAAGGCATGTTGGAATTTGCCCTGGTCCTGCCGGTTTTTCTTTTGCTGGTATTTGGGATTATCGAAGCTGCCCGCCTGATCATGACCTACAGCGCGGTTTACAATGCCAGCCGCGAGGCAGCTCGTTATGCTGCCAGCGTCGGCTTGGTGGGTGGCGTTCCACGCTACCAGGATTGCGACGGCATCAAACAGGTGGCGGTCGAAAAGGGTTTCCTCGCCGGTATCACCGCAGCAGATGTTTCCGTCCGCTATGACATTGGTCCTGATGACCCACGCACTTGGAGCGACCTGCCAGCCTGCCCGTCAGTTGTCAACCTCGGCGACCGGGTGGTGGTTCTGGTCATGGGACAGTACCAGCCAATTCTGCCACTGGTCAATCTTCCAGTTTTTGATGTGATCCAACGCGAAGGACGCACAATTATAAAGGACGTGGAAGTGATGGGTACGCCTCCGCCTTCCCCGACTGCCAGAATAACCCGCACGCCCACGAGGACCGCTACCCCACCCAACACACCAACCATTACTCTTACGGATACTCCTCTGCCTACGGATACTCCTCTGCCTACGGATACTCCGACGGTCCCCCCTACCAGCACCGGAACTAATACGCCCACCGGCACCATTACCAATACCCCCGCCGAGACAGGTACCCCAACGATAACACCAACCATTACGGAGACTCCCACTGTTACCGAAACTCCCACTGTTACCGAAACTCCTACCGTTACAATTACCTCCACCGTTACGGAGACTCCCACTATTACAATTACCCCCACCGTTACGGAGACTCCCACTATTACAATTACTCCCACCACCACTCTCACACCCACGGTAACCAATACACCCACCAATACCAGCACGCCCACCAATACCCCAACGAAAACCCTTACCCCTACGCCGACGCGCACCAACACTCCCACCGTAACCTTGACCTTCACCCCCACGCTCACCCCCACCCCCAACTGTGCGAAATGGACCTCCTCGGGTTACACGAAACCCGCCTTTCCGGACAATAAGCTGTATTTCTTCAATATCACCAATAGCGATACCCAGAGTTCCACTATTTATCGCATCTCCATTTCCTGGCAGAACACTGATTTCCTGAGATACATGATTTACAATTACCAATACATTTGGATTGGTTCCGGAAATCCCAGCCCGGTGAATACCACCAGTTTTGAACCCGGTTATAATTTGAGCCTGGGCCCCGGTCAAACCAGACAGATGAAATTTCAATTCACCAGTACATATCATAAATCCCATACGGTCATAATCTACTTCACAAATGGCTGCACGATCAACACGGGTACTCATAATTAAAGGATCGGAAATATGACTGCTAATAATCCATCTAAACGAAAAGGGCAAAGCCTGATCGAATTTGCAGCCAGCCTTTTGGTGCTGATCATTCTCGTTGCCGGCATCATCGATGTGGGGCGGGTCATTTTTACTTACATACAAATGCGCGACGCTGCCCAGGAAGGCGCCTCCTTTGGATCGGTCTTTCCCACTTATTGCGTGCAAATGGAAGACCGCGCCTTAAATAACCTCCAGGACCCCAGCGGCTTCGTCGTCCATATCAATATCGACAACACGGATTGCTACGAAGCTACCGATGCCCAGGCCTGCCTGGGGCACTTGGTCACTGTCACTATCACGCAGCCAGACTTTGCCATCGCCATGCCGTTGATTGGTGCCTTCATCGGCCAAACCCTCAGCCTCAGCGCATCTTCGAATGATACGATCATTCGGACACCTTGTCGTTAGTAAGGAGTTCCCTATGGTTAGATTTTTTACAAAATCCTCTCGTGGACAGATCGTCGTCCTCTTCGCGGTCATTCTCGTGGTGCTGCTGGGCTTCACCGCTCTGGCGATTGATAGCTCGGTGATCTATTCGGATCATCGCGCTGCTCAGAATGCTGCCGATGCGGCTGCTTTGGCCGGTGCTGGCATGGCAGCCCAGAACATGGAAAACCTTTCGGTCATATACGACAACTTTTCATGTTCCAATCCGAATGTGATCAATGCCATGGGAGTCGGGGTCAATGTAGCTATCAACCGTGCAGCAACCAACAACTACACCATCGATAACGATGTTCTTGACAAGAATGGTGTGCAGGTGACCTGCGCCCGCAAGGATATAGGTCCCTATGTTGATAACTATGTGGATATTTCAGTATGGATTACCGCCCCTTCCAACACATCTTTTGCGCACCTCTTTTACAGCGGACCGATTAAGGTTACTGCGCAATCCATCGTGCGGGTGCATCCACGCATCAACTTAGGCTTTGGCTATGCAGTCGCTGCCATGGGCACAAATTGCAGCACAGGTGGACTTCACGGAAACGGTAATACCACCATCCATTCTGATCATGCCGGTGTGTTTTCCAATTCCTGTTGGGACTTTGCCAATGGAAAAACCCATGTATATGTGAATGATCCGGGCGGTTCGGGTTGCCGGTATTATTCCGGGACAGTAAATCAAGACTGGTGTTCCGTTCCCCTCGTTCAATCACCTGTGCAGTTGAAGCCATATTTAATCCCAGCACCGGAGTGCAAAACTTTACCGACTTATGGAGCCGTTAGTGGTGGTACCATCAATCCTGGTAATTATTCAGGTATACACGTTGGAAGCCAGGGAACATTAACCATGAATCCTGGTCTGTATTGCTTCACGGGTGATGTGTATTTTGGAGCACAAGCAACCGTTGTTGGCAATGGCGTGACAATGTATTTCATGAACAATGCTGGTTTCACGGTCATCGCAGGTGCAAACATGACCCTTACTGCACCACTTTCCAACGGATATCCTGCCATTGATGGTTTGCTCATTTATGGAGCCTTTGGCAACACAGGTACTATTGAAATGGGCGGTCATGCAGCCAGCACCTACCGGGGAACAGTCTATATGCCGGATGGCAACATTATTCTTCATGGTACCCCTCAAATGGAAGCCGTTGAATGCCAATTAGTCGGTAAAAAGGTTAACCTGGAAGGGACATCGGATATATATATCGAATATAATGGTGCGACGAACTATCAAATCCCTGCCATTGTGGATCAGCTGCAATAGACCTCCTCTGAAATAGAAAGATTTCACAATTCAATGAAAAAGAGGCTGCCCCAAAAGTAAGATAGGGGCAGCCTCTTTTGATTTAGGAAAAAGTTAAAAAATGGGGGGGATGAAAAAAGGACACCAACGAGTCACGTTCAACCCATATCAACAAGATCAATTAAGCCTGCTGCCAGCGAGTCTGGAGGAGCTGATACCAAAGGATCATCTGGTTAGGAAAGTGAAGGAAGTGATCGAAGAGATGGGGGGCGAAGGATTGATCGCCAAATATAAAGGAGGGGGCGAGCCGTATTTATCCGCGGATGATGATGAAAGTGCTGGTAAGTGGATATACCCGGCGGGTGTATACCAGCCAGAGGCTGGCGAAAGCCTTAAGGGAAGATGTGAACTTCATGTGGCTGAGCAGGCGGAATCGCCCGGACTTTCGCAGGATCAACCGGTTTCGAGGAGGGGTGCTGAAGGTCAAGCAGTTGCCGGGCAGGTTGCCCTAGCGAATCATCAGGGACACAGGATATGGCATTGAAGAGAACTATGCCTACCTGGAAGGAAGAGGGGTGCAAGGATACCTCATGTACAACACTTTTGATCAGGAGCAGAAACGCAGTTGACGCAAGAAACGGTTTCGGGTGGAGAACTGGCCCTATGCTCCTGATACAGATGAGTACACCTGCCCTAATCTGAAGACATTCACCTACCAGCGATCCTATTCCAGGCGCACCGACAATGGCTTTAGAGACCACGGTTCGACAGTATGCCTGTTCC
>JBGQAS010000008.1:0-16536 GCA_041494435.1 Anaerolineaceae bacterium
ATCCCGCATTATGTCTTCACTCCGGAAGAACTAATGGAGCTTTTCAGTGGTTTTGCAGAAGTAAAAATTGAGGCTGGGGAAAGAAAATCGATTATATTGACTGCCAGGAAATAAAGAAATTATTTATCTCTTAACGAAATAAGGGGGGTTCGGATTCCCAGCGAGGTGAAATTCCTCATTGTGTTTTACTTTTTCAAAAAACCCTAATCTTGAAATCCTCTTTTGAGTTGTTAATCTATAATACTTTCAGAGGATACCATCCATGACCAACTCCGATCAACCCAGGATTAAGACCAACCTTTCAGGGCGCTGGTTTGTCATTGCCATCTTCTTTGGCTTCATGCTTTTGCATCAGATCGATATGTTGCTCATCGGTCCACTCACCTCCAACATCATCGATACCTTCAAGATCACGTACACCCAGATGGGGTTGGTGACGACAGGCGCGCTTGTCGTTGGGACAGTTCTCTACCCTATTTGGGGCTGGCTTTATGACCGCTTCAGCCGCGCCAAGTTGGTCGCATTAGCAGCGTTCATTTGGGGTTCCACCACTTGGCTGGGAGCCATTGCACCCACGTATCCGCTCTTTGTAGCTGCGCGTGCCACTACCGGCATCGATGATTCCTCTTATCCCGGCATTTACAGCCTGGTATCAGATTATTTTGCGCCCAGTACTCGCGGAAAAATCTATGGTCTCCTCGAAATATCCTCCCCACTCGGTTATCTCATCGGCATGGTCATGGCGATGTTCCTGGGTGGCGTTATTGGATGGCGGGCGGTGTTCTACATCACCGGTTCTCTGGGCCTGCTGGTTGCCGCCCTCATGTTCTTTTTCCTCAAGGAAGCTCCCCGAGGGCAGGCAGAACCCGAGATGCAAGGGATGGAAACCATTACCTTGAGGAAGTTTAGTTGGAAGGCCGCCTTTGACATGTTCAAGCGACCAACCCTGATCATGCTATTTATCCAGGGTTTTTTCGGTTCCTTCCCCTGGAACGTGATCGCTTATTGGTTTTTCGTATACCTTGAAAAAGAACGGGGATATTCTTCAGATGCCATCCTGTTCACCATGGCTCCGGCAGTCATCATCATGGCGGCAGGATATCCGGCAGGTGGTGCACTCGGTGACTGGCTATTCAAAAAGAACAAACGCGGACGGATGTTTGTGAGTGCATTCGGTGTTATCGCGGGTGCCATCCTATTGCTTTTTACCATGAATATTGGTATGAAACAGAATCTCTTGTTCATGATCATGCTCTGTGCAACAGGGTTCTTTGTACCCTTCGCTTCCACCAATGTTGTTTCAACAGTTTTCGATATCACTCTTCCTGAAGTACGCAGCACTGCCAACGCCGTGGAGAAAGTGATCGAAGGAGCCGGTGCCATGTTGGCTCCCCTGATCACGGGAATTATCGCTGACCTCACTTCGTTGAAGAATGCCATCATCATCCTGTGTGTGGGAGCCTGGTTGATTTGCTTCGCTTTCTTTATCTCAGTGATTGTCCTTGTCCCGCGGGACATTGACAAGATGCGCACCGTTATGTCGAAACGCGCAGAATTGGAAAAAGCCGGGCAGGCTTCCCAGTAAGGATTTCTGTTGAAAATGAGATGTGAGAGTTATCCTTTGGACAAAGCGCCGATGGCGAAACATTCTATGGACTGACCCAGAGTTCCAGGCTTTCCGTATACCATCCGCAAATGGGTGTCATCTCGTTCTGTAAATCCCGAATCCCGTAATAGTTTGACCGCGGCTGTATTATTTTCCAGGACACTTAAATGCAGTATGTTTTCCCCTGAAAACATAGCTATTGCTTGCAGCATTCGCAACGGACTTTCTACAGCATCAGTGACAATCCAAGGACCCACTGCAACTCCACCCGAGAAATTCCGCCCTGTAATAAATCCAGCCAGTTTTCCTTCTTTTTGATAAACCGCACAAGCTTTTGGCCAGTGTTGGAACCGTTGTTCCAGAAAATAGCTACGGTCTGCGCCGAAAGCAATTTTGTCCAGGTGAAACAAATCGCCAAGGTCTGCTTGGAGCATCGGACGAACTTGTGGATGAGGTTGGGCTATACAGGAACCATCAAATCGGAGAGTGGGGCAAATAGGTTGGAATCCATTCCGCTGGTAAAGGGGGATGGCCTTGGGTGCAGCATCCAGATAAATGCTCTCGGCTCCCTTGGTTTGCAGGTATTGAATTGCGTGCAAAAGCAGCTCGCGTCCAAATCCTTCTCCCCGGCAGGTTTCCTTAACAATGAGAGTGCCCAGGTAGGCAGGTTTTCCATACCCTGTGGCAATGATCATCCCTACGGGTTCGCCCGCCAATTCAGCCAGGAAGCAACCGTGCGGATCTTTCTCGCGGAAGATTTCAAACACTACCTTGTCCTGACTTACCCAACCAACGGATTTAGCCAGAGAGGTACAAAAATCAAGGTCTTCAACTTGGATTGTGCGGATTAGGGGCTTCATATTTTTTTATACATGAAATTGGTTCTATCCATGTATTATAGAGTAAGCAGTTAAAGGATTCTATGGAAGAAATTATATAATTCTTATCAAACTCACGGGGAGCGGATGTAATAATGATGGATACTTTAAGCAAGTAGAATTCAAGGATGCCAAGTTGGAAATCATGATATCCACGAAAAGCTCAACCAAAGTTGCATTGGTATATCCATATTTCCAAACAAATTCCCCGAATAAACGTTTGTTTCCACCCCTTGGAATTGCCAGCTTGGCAAGCCAGCTTCATCAAGTTGGAATCGATGCTCATGTTTTTGACTGTACTTTTTCAAACTTAGAGTCATTGATCTCAGAATTGCAGAGTTTCAATCCATCCATCGTTGGAGTCTATTCTATGGCCTCCATGAGTAAAAATGCTTTCCAGGTTGCAGCAGGTGTGCGGGAAAATCTGCCTGCTTGTCTATTGATAGCCGGAGGCCCTCTCCCTACCCTTTACCCTGACCAATACTTGGGACCATTCGATGTAGTATTCAAGGGCGAAGCTGATCTTGCTTTACCCAAGTTTTGCATCGATGTTGACAAATTTGAATATCCTAGAAAAGAATTCACAAAATTAGATCTTTCCACATACGACGGGATTCAGGTCCACGCAAAAGATCACTTGATTGATATCCCGCCTGTCCATCATTCTGAAAAGACAATCCAAACATTCCCTGTTCCGTTTCGCAATGAATTCAATGACTCTGCCTACCAGGAATTTTGGACCTATAAAAATGGGACTCGAACAACTTCCCTGATTACAACTTTTGGATGTCCGTATAGCTGTGATTTTTGCTCCAAGCCCGTGTGGGGAAATGCTTTCCGGCGCCGTAATCTCGATATGGTTTTTAATGAAATCGTGGATGTGAGCAAAAGAGGATATGACACCCTTTGGATCGCAGATGACAATTTCACGCTTGATCCAGCTTTCCTTCAGGAATTTTGTCTGCGAATGAAAGGTCATGAATTGAAGTGGAGTTGTCTTTCGAGGGTTTCCGGCCTTAACCTTGAAACGACAAAAATGATGAAGGACGCTGGATGCCGCATGGTTTATTTGGGTCTGGAATCCGGATGCGAAGACACACTGCGCCTGATGAAGAAAAGAGCCTCTCTATGGGATGGGATCCGGGCAATCGAACTTTTCCGCAAGGCAGACATTGAGGTGGCTGGTTTCTTTATCGTAGGCTATCCAGGGGAAACCATCCCCTCAGTTGAAGACACTTTCAAGTTTGCCCTGACACAACCCTTCTCGGAAATTTCATTTAATGTTCCTTATCCTTTGCCTGGATCCGAGTTGTATGGGAAAGTGGAAGATATTGCTGCTGGGGAAGACTGGACGGAAGAAAATGAAGTCAAGTTCCTGTATCAAACGGAATTTGACCCCATATGGCTAAAATCGCGCATCCATCAGACTATGGATGAATTTGCCAGGATACAGAAAAGCTCTAATTCCCTCCTGTCATCCGATAAGGTCAAGACCTACGAATCAGACCTCGAATAGGGTCATTTCAAAGCTCGAAAAACCAAATCGGTGGATTTTTCAAAACCCGAAAACAACCAGGATTGCCCCCCCAATCGTTTCTTGAGGAAGAGCTCCATCTTGCCTTTTAGAATCCCAAATTGCAACTTGAAGGGCGAAAATTCAGTTTCGAAAATCAAGGTGTGGGGGGAAAAAACATTCTCTTTCGGATGCCAGTCTCGGCGGATACTGGTCTTGACCCTCTCGAAAAGCGGAGTGCCTGGTAGAGGGTAGGGCAGGGTTAAACCAAGATAATCTACTGGCAGGGAAGTAGCGAAATGGATGGTTTCCAGGATGGTGTCAGTAGTATCCCCCGGATATCCGATGATGAAAAAAGCTCCGACTTCCATTCCGGCTTGATGGGCTGTTTCAACTGCATCGCGTGCTTGTTGAATGGTAATTTGCTTGTGCATTAAGTCGAGGATGTGCTGGTTCCCGGATTCAATCCCGAAGTAAATTCGAAAGCAGCCTGCTTTTTTCATGGCAAGAGCTGTGGTTTCATCCAGGGAATCCACCCGACCTAAACACTCCCATAGGAATTGTAGCTTTCGCTTTTTGATTTCATTACATATTTGAAGCACTCTTTTCTTTCTTAATGTGAACACATCATCCGCAAACGAAATCCGGTCATATCCCAATCCAAGCTCTTGTTCAATTTCATCAACGACGTTCTTCGCAGAACGTTCACGATAAGATCCGCCAAAGATCACGTTACTGCAGAATTCACATTGAAACGGACATCCGCGGGTGCTCATGATGGTGGATATGGCATAGCCCGATTTTTTTCGGGAATGCTCCTTGTATTCTTTGTTTGGGAATAAATCTCTCGCAGGGAAAGGAATATTATCCAGGTTTCTTTCGAAAGGTCTGGGCTTGGTGGTGACTGCAGGAGGTTCTGCGCCTAACTTATCAGATTTTATTTTGCGATATACGATTCCGGGAACAGTGCCTAAGTCAGACCCTTTTTTGTAGGCTTGGAGTAACTGGATGACAGTTTGTTCTCCTTCTCCACTAACAACGACATCAAACACTTCGAGGAACGGCAAGGGGTCACATGTCGGCAGGGGACCTCCGGCAACGAGGAGTTTTGTCTGCTGCCTGAGTTGTCGTGCAAATAGCATGGCGTCTTCTGACATCGTTACCATTCCGTAAATGCCTACGATCTCCGCTTTGGTTTCAACTGCCTGCTTGAGCGCCGTCCTTTTCGAAAGGAATGTACAGTCCAATAGTTGAACGTCGAAGCCTTCTCTCTTTAGACATGCGGCAATATAGGCAATTCCCAAGGGTGGAAATCGAAAAACCGATCGGTCGTGAGCTGGTATGAAAAAAGGATAGATCAGGAGAACTGAAGTCATTAGTCATCTCCGATCTTCAAGGTATATTTAAATTCTATACGCCGGGGAGAAAAAGTATATCCGAAGCCAGACCACGCCAACCTCGAATCGTCCATTTCCAATCCATGGAATAACCTTGCACTCGGAATTTGTTTGAGGGAAAAAGAAATTTTTCGTTTGGGATCGAAGAATGTTGCTTCGGGAGCTTTCACCTCATCCCAGCATCCGATTTCATTTTCTTGGATTTCTTTCCCGGAAGAATCCCGATAATTGCTGAAGTACCCAGCTCCCTGCTCATTCATGACCACGATTTCTGTAATTCGGTCATCTTTTACCCCGGACAAATCGATAGAAACTGCCATTCGTTTTTTTTGGAACAAGTAATGGACCGGGATCCGAAAAGACATTGCCGAAACCTGATATTCAGTCTTCCAATGAAAAGTGGAGCGGAGAAGTTTGGAGAGTCCCATGAGCGATTTTCTCAGCCAGGGGAAGTGGCGGATGAAAGCGGATGCCAGAAGTTTACCCTGGTTAAGAAATCCGGATAAAGTTTTGCCATCCTTTACGCCTAAGGTCTTTTCTTCGAGGTTGAGCAAGTACAGCGCATCAACCTGGTATCCCTTATCTTGTCGAATTGCAGAAAGCTCCACCCCACCTGGGAAAATTGTGTGTAGACCGCATTTGATCACAGGCACCCCAAAACCCACAGCTTCTGCGGATAGATCCTCGCCATGATGAAATAATAAGAAACCTTTTTGCAAACGCGAAGTGGGAAAACGACCCTCTCTAATTACATGATCGCGAATGTTCAGATGGATTTCGTTATTAATTGGAATTGAGATTTCCATTGTGATCTTCAAGTCCCTTGCGGAGATAGAGCCATGGTCTTTTTGAGAACCTGCGGTTTGAAACAAACCCGGATCACCAAGCAAGCAAAAACCAGCCAACCGATGGATAGAGCAGCGAGAATGAATTTTCGAATGGAATAGGTGTCTACCGAAAAGTTTAGCAAGCTCGTCATCAGGGTAGGAGCAGAGAGGAATAGCAGCTGGAATATGGCTACGTTGAAAAAGCTGAAAACTAAAGGTAAGGCCCAGGCTAATGTAAGTTTTATTTGCGACATTTCCCGAATTGAAGTGAGAATGACTAACAAAGGAAGAATCAGATTGATGTTTGGCTCTGATACCCAGGTGCGGGTGACGTAGAATAGGAGAACCATCCCAATGGAAATTCTAATCAGGTCGGTAAAATCCTTCACCCTTCTTCGAAGGAACCAGGTGGCTATTCCAAGAGCTGGCACCCATAGGAACCAAATCGGCCACCCAAAGAGAAAGGGGAAATTGGGGATATCGAGGGGCTGAAGAACAGTAATCCAGGATAACCCTCCGTTCATATTCAGGTGCGCATTCCAATGTTGAAGGATGATGGTTGGATTCCAGCCAAAGATGAAGTAAGGAGTGATGCACAGGATTAGGATTGTCAAAAGACTGATGAGGAGATAACGGATCACATTACCCCGGGAATTCATGAAGACAAAAAGGAAGACAACCGGTATTACGGGCAAAGCAATGGGTTTGAAAGAAATAGCCGTACCCAGCAGAATTGCCGAGAGTGCAAATTTTTTTGTATCCAACATCAACAAAGATGAGATTACCAACAGCGCCACTATGGAATCAATTTGTCCCCAGGCAGAGGTCGTCAATAAAAGAAAGGGATTGAAGAGAAGAAAAACCTGGGCAATTCGGATGGATTTTTGGTTGGCTTTCAAACGTTGGAGAATTTTTCCAACGAGAAAAACCAAGGTAATATTCGCTGCGATGATGGGGATTTTAATTGCCAGGTTATACACCAGCAAGTTGGGAAAGATTTTGAATGAAACCAGGTAAATCAATCCCAGAAGAATAGGCCAGGGGGGTGGATACCCAATTGAAGTTATATCTTGAAACACTGGGTTATTGAATATGGAAACCAGATTTTGTGGGACATACGGGTTTTGACCTGTTGCCACCAGATAACCAGTAGCCATAGAAATTCTCATGTCATAAACATGCCCCAGGAAAAGGCCCAAAGCTACCTGGATAATGATGCTGATTACGATCCAAACCCAAGAAATGCTCCTCTTTCTTATAGGTGGATCAGTATTGGTGTTTTGGGGGGATGAAGGGTTCACTTCAAGATTCCAATGGGAATGCAAGATCTAAATTATTCCTGGAATGAATCTTTTCGATCGCTTGGTATATTCCTGCCATGATTTGCCGAATTTAGTTTGCAGCATAATTTCCTCGTCATGAACCCGGTAAAGGATCAGAGCCAGGACCCAAGGTAGAAAAAGCGGTCCGATCCAGGATTGAAATAATAACGCGATCCCCAATCCGAGGCTAAGAATCCCCGTGTAGCGGGGATGACGGATGAAGCGATAAGGGCGCCGGTGGTGATTAGTTTATGATCCTTTTGCAGGGTCACTTCGGCGCTGTACTGCTTGCCCAAGGCTAACCCCGACCAATATATGAGGAGATAGCCAAAACCACAAAGAGCGACCCCAAACCAACTTATGATTTGGAGTTGACCAAAAACACCGATACCATGCCGACTCAGAAACGGGATTATGAAAAGAGCGACTGCCAGTGTACCTATTAGAAGAGAGCCAATGATGGATTGCCTGTGGACTTTTATCCCTTCAGCACCTGGACCATCCTGAATACCTTCAAGTGATGTGAATGCTTGGATACCCACCAGTAAGCTGAAAGTAAAAACCAGGACGGCATATCCTGAGTAATGATAGGTGCCAAAGAAGGATCCGATTTTAAGGATTCCCCAACCTGCCAATGGGATGCCCAGATATATCAATGCGGTTGTGATAAAAACTCCGATGGCTCGCAATATTTTCATTACAGCCTCCCATCTTGATTGCAGATTTTTATTATAGAACGAAAAGCTAAGTAATCACTAAAGACCCCCTATGAGGCACCAAAAAAGAGAGGTTGGTGAAATTGTACTGTTTGTGAAAGAATCTCCATCCCGCTGATTTTCCAAATCGGAATAACATATATAATCAAATCCGTTGCGCAAGTTACAGCTGTTACTGGATTAGTCAGGACTGATATTGGAGAAGAATGGCTTCCCCTTACCTTCGAACAACAACTAATTCGACTCGCCCTAATTCATCCCCAAAAGATAATATTGCTTCATAGTTTTTCCCAAGGAGTGTTCAGATGAGCGTTATTGAAGTGAGTCATCTAACCAAATACTACGGAAAATCTCGGGGTATCGTGGATGTTTCTTTCAAAGAAGAGGAGGGGGAAATTTTCGGCTTTATCGGGCCAAACGGAGCCGGGAAATCTACGACGATTCGCTTACTTTTATCGTTGATCCACCCGACCAGTGGAAGTGCCAAAATTTTTGGCAAAAATGTTGTTGCGGACGGTCCGGAAATCCGGAGGGATATTGGCTATCTACCCTCAGAGGTATTTTATTACGAAGGCATGAAGGTCATCGACCTGCTCAAATATTCTGCTAGCTTTTACGATTGTGATTGCACTCAACGCATGCATGAACTTTCGGAAATTATGGAGCTCGAGTTGAATCGCCGGATTAGCGACCTGTCTTATGGAAACAAGAAGAAGGTTGGGATCGTTCAAGGTCTCCTTCACAGTCCAAAGCTGCTTTTCCTGGATGAGCCAACCTCCGGTCTTGATCCGCTCATGCAGCGGAAATTCTTTGACCTCATCCGTTCTGAGAATAAAAGAGGTGTAACGGTTTTCTTCTCCTCTCATATCTTGGGAGAGGTACAGAGGTTATGCAACCGGGTGGGCATCATTCGCGAAGGACGGATCGTTGAGATCTCTGATATAAGGACCTTGCAAAAGAACAACTACAAGAAGGTCCAGGTGACAGCGAAAGGGTTAACCTCCAAAACTTTCACCCTTCCTGGAGTGACCAATGTTCAAATGGAAAACGATACCCTTCATTTCTTTTTCAAAGGTGATATCAACACCATCCTGAAAAAGATCAGCACTTTGAAGGTCGCCGATGTAACCATCGAAGAGCCGACTCTTGAAGAAATCTTTATGCACTATTACGAATAGGCAAAAATTATGAGCGCAATCATCTACGGATATGAGTTACGCAGCCGGTGGAAATCGGTGCTCATCTGGTCAATTGCATTGACTGTGATGGTGTTTTTCTTTTTCTCGATCTTTCAGGCATTTGCTGATCAGGCAGAGTTGACAAACCAGTTGATGGCGAATTTCCCACCTGTACTCCTGGAAGCCTTTGGATTGAACCGGATGGATTTTTCTACTGTCATTGGTTTCTATAGTTTTATTTTTGTTTTTGCTCAATTATGCCTTGCCATCCAGGCAGGAAATTACGGTTTTGGCTTGGTTTCGGTGGAAGAAAGTGAGTTGACCGCTGATTTTCTGTTGAGCAAACCCGTGAGCCGCACACAGGTGATGACCAGTAAACTCCTGGCGGCTATAACTAGCCTGATAATCACTCAGTTGATCGTCTGGGCGGCAAGTTTCACTGCCATTGCTCTCTTTCGAGGCAACCGGACCTACGAACCTGCAACGCTGATCCTGCTGCTTGTCAGCATGATGATCTTGCAGCTTTTCTTTATGAGCGTGGGCCTAACCATTTCGCTCTTGGTCAAGCGAGTGCGCAGTGTAACTCCTTATTCGCTCGGGTTGGGTTTCGGTATGTATGTATTGAATGCGTTTGCGGGCATATTCGGGGATGTGAAATTGGAATATCTCACGCCCTTCAAGCATCTGGATCCGGCTTACATCGTCCAGCATAAGGGCTACAATCTGCCTCTGGTATTGATCAGTGCTGCTGTAATCGTGGCTTCGCTGGCGATCAGTTACTGGCGGTATATTCGTCGTGACATTCCAGCTGTGTCGTAGAGAGGTGCAGGATGAGAATCTTTTTTCGTGAATTTAAAGCAAATTTGAAAAGCCTGCTGATCTGGTGTGGCATTATGACGCTGTTTATTTTTCTTGTAGTTGCAAAATATTCGGCATTTGCCAAAGATCCTGCCTTGTTTACCATAATTAATTCCATGCCGAAGGCTTTGATTGATGTTCTGAGCATGCGTAGCTTCAACTTGACAACATTGAACGGATTCTATGGACTGATGTTCATATACTTTGCTTTAATGGGTGGAATTGCCGCAGCCATGTGGGCTAGTGAAAGTGTTTCCAAGGAAGAACGTGAAAAAACGGTCGAATTTTCCCTGGTTCTCCCGGTTTCACGAAGCAAGGTCATAACGGCAAAGTTAATGACGTCCATCGTCAATTGTTTTGTCTTTGTGCTGGTTACCTGGGGAGTGTCACTGGTGGCAGTTCGTCAGTTCAGTCCTGATTCAACGTTTTACAGCTTCCTGAGGGTTGAGATGGAAGCCATGTTCGTTATCGAACTTGTGTTTCTGGCCGTTGGTTTTCTGTTGGGCTGTGCCATGAAACGATACAAACGTTCTGGCTCTACGGCTGTTGCGGTAATCTTGGTGACCTACATCTTATCCATCATTTCCACCATGCAACCAAAATTGGATTTCCTCAAGTACTTTACTCCTTTCAGGTATTTCGATGCAGGAGAGCTTTACCGATATGGTACGATGAATGGCTCTTACCTGCTTCTTTCATGTGTCATCATTGTGGCATGTGTCGGGATTGCTTATTGGGTTTATAACAAACGCGATCTGTATATATAAATTATCTAAGGGTTATCAACACAAATCCGGCTTACTATTTTCAAAGGCAGCCGGATTTATTTCGTCGATTAGTTGTTGACGGATTTACTGGTTGGGGATCAAAGAATTGGGTAACGGGCTCTGGGTCACCCAGGCACGTACCGTCTGAGCAAATAGTTCGGGATCTTGTAACGCCCAAACGTGGTTCAACCCCGGAATGATCACGCCTTGCGTATGAGGTACCATTTGGACCAATTTTTTAGCCGCCTGTTTTGCCGGGATGGTTTCCTTGCTTCCTACACAAGCCAGGAGAGGTATCTCGTTTTTCAAGGGCAATTCCATCTTCATGAGCTCGGTTATGGTGCTCTTGTTGAAATCGAGATCAGGGCCGGTCAAAAGCAAGTCATCGTATACCAGGTCACGATATTGGGCGGGAATTCCTTGCTGTTTGATGGTGGCTTCCACCAATGTCTTAGGCGAGTAAAACTTGAGCATCCATAGCATTGATATAGATAATTTACCCAGACCTTCTCCCAGCTTGGCAGCAGTTCCGGTAACCATCGCAGTTTCGATCACCTCTGGGCAAAGCCGTAGCATGGTAATTACCAATGCACCTCCAAGGGAGAGACCCACCAGGTGAGCCTTTTTCCCCGGCACTTTTTCGCGAATGATTTCGGCTGCTCTTTCAGAGGAGTCGTCCAAAGTGAACGGCTTAATTGAAATGCTTTTTCCTTGCTGGGGGAGATCGGGTGCCAGGCAATAATAATCATTTTTCAGAATTTCGATTACGGGCATCCAGCTTTTGCTACTCAATCCTCCGCCATGCAAAAACACAATGGCGGGCTTCTTCTTGTTTCCGGATTCGAGAGTGTATAGCATAGCGGTATCCTTCTTTCATCGAGCAGTTTTTTTGATTTCATAATGGTAAACTTGAAAATTGATTTGTCAAGAGGGATGCTTCTTTATGAATAGGGTAGAATATTTTGCAAAGGGTCAACCATATGACGCAGAAGATTTCCAAGATTGAGGTTGTTTGCATTGTTCAATTTCATTGTTGGCTATTGTAGTTCTAACCATTTCAGCAGGCGGGCCGCAGTTTTCGGATGAACTTGCTTACATTACACCTGGCATTAATGGATTTAAAGACCCTTTAATCCTTAACCGGTATTTTCATGTATACATCCAGGCGATTTTCATGCAACTGGCACCCAAACCCATTATCGGGGTGAGATTATTCTGGTCACTGGAGATGGTGTTCAGCGCTCTGATGATCTACTTTGGGATTAGGCTGCTTAATCGCAAAGCAACTGCCATTCATAGTATTGTTGGAGCATTCTTCTTCTTTTCCCTTCCATTCTTTTTGACCTACTCGGGAGCGACAATTGTTGATTTCACGTGATGGTAACAGGAGTGCTATTGTTCTATCTTCTTTCCATCCGTTTCGAGAATAAAACCAAGTGGTTTCTCCTGGCAATGGGGGCGATGCTGTTTTTATCGTTTAAAACGAAGGAAGTGAACCTTGTTGCGAGTGTAGCCGTCGTAAGTTTGGGTTTGGATGGGGAAGGATCTTTCCATTGGAAACTTCTATGGCAAAAAGTCCGATGGACGCTTTTGGGCATGGCAGGGGGAGTGGTTATTTTTATGGGTCTCGGAGCACTGGTTGTGCATGACCCTCTATGGGTTTTCGCATTTCGGAATATAAACTATTCATTCAAGGGTACGCCGAAAATTTTTTTGTCGGACATGTACCTTATGACTACTTCAGGGAATTGCTGACCTCATTCCCAATTTTCTTGTTATTCTTAATAGGTGGGTTTCACAACGGAGAAAGGATTGGGCGAAGAGAAAAGGTTATTTGGTTTATTCCTTTTGTTCTTGTAATCGCCCTTACGATTACTTATACACAAAGCCCCTTTGGAACCATTCCCCGGGTTCTTTTCCCAATTTTCCCATTGATGTGCATGTTTGTTCCACAAAGTCTCATCTACGATCTTCCAATCGAGAAAATGGAAAAGATATATTTGGCCATCGCGATCGGAGTCGGAATGATTCTTGTGACCGGAGCTATCGTGATCTATCCCCATGTATCATATGCAGTAGGGTGGGATTTCACAGATTTCACGAATAGTTTTGTCGTAGATGTTTTGATATCTGCAGTTCTGGTCGTTCTTGCCTGGGTCAGGAATTACAAAAAGATGTCTTTTGCCTTAGCTCTTTGCGGAATCATTCTGCTGGCAGCACAGCCTTTCCAAAATAACTACACTTATGTTATTTTGTATCGAACCGGACAGAAGTTCTATTATCAAAGGATTTCTCCATTCTCGGATTTTTCAAATTTAATCCAATTCACACCTTCGATGAAGATGTTGATTTCTTTGGATATTTCAAATTCCTATCAATTACTGGGCAGAGGCTTGGATGATATGGTGGGTCTTTTTGATCTATACTTCGATAATCCTGCAGTCCGCACAAATTTTACTGTCGTCGATGATAGACACCAGTTATTAAGGGATGTTTTCAGCAGTTCTTATGATTATGTCTTTATGACAAGTGGAGACTGGAATTCTATTTCCAAGCTACCAAACAACGAAAGCCAAATATCAATGTTCTACAATGTGAAATCCAATGACTCGGGGGAAATCTATTTTCTTCAAAAAAAAATAAATATTACCTGTTGCAACACTCGAATGGATGAGAAAATCACTTTTAGATAGATTGTTCTGAAGACAAGATTATTACAATATACTTATTTATTTTAGTGTAGGAATAGGATCGTTTTAGTGTCGTCATACTGAAAAAGGTACTTGGCTTCCACCGCATTTAAGATCTCTGGGTATGCCTGCAATCTCTGCCAATCTTCTTCAGCGATAATGGCTTCATCAAAATCCATTTTAGCAATACTTTTTATGGGGTCAGTGTATTCGTAAACCCTGGTGTACACATCATACGTGGCAGGGAATATAAAATTATCCGTTGTGGAGTTGGTTTTGAAATATATATTGAACATCGTAAAAATCTCTTCTTTTCGTAGACTCAGCATTTGCAGATGCCATGGCAGACTGGGGGAAATATAGAAGATTTTCTGAGGAGAGAAATGGATGCTATTCTTAAAAGCCGAAAACGGATAGAACATTTGAGTAACTCGTTTCCAGACAGGACGATCAACAACAATCGATTTGAAGTTGGTTACCAAATTGGATGATAGACCTAGGCTTAGACACACGATTGAAATTGCGAAAGTCTTTTTCAAACCTCCCCGATTCCAGATCAACTGGGAGAACACAATCAGAATAACAAGAGGAATGATGATGGTCTGTGAGAAATCAGTGTAGTTCCAATTCGTTTGCGGGGAGGTCTGCAGGATTAACGTTTGCAGAAGTATCGCCAGAACGAAGCCTATGCCAACAAAGAGGAAACCCTTTTTCTGGATTCTGTCACTCTTCTTTTCATCCACCCAGAAAACTTGTGAAGCAAAGATGCAAATCGCCGGTAATGCAGGGAAAAAGTTGCGGTCTGCGATCTTAAATCCACTGGTCAGGAGCATAACAATAACAAGGAATCCAAGTAAAAGCGCGGGATAAAGCCAGATGAACCGGTAGATCGTTTCCTCTTTATTTTGTAATCGTTTTAACCCTCCCCAAAGGTACAGTATGAACGCAAGCGGTATATACCGAATGACATAATCAGATAACCAGTTTTGATCAAGGGTAACGAATTGATGGTTTTGAGCTGTAATATTGAGATAAGTAATAAAGTCCTGTGGTCGAATCCCGAATAAAGGATCTCTAACGCAAAGCCAGTTCAAGAGGATAAAAAATAGTCCACCTACGATGAAACCGGGGAGAACGAATATGAAGATTTTTATAAATTCACGGAAACTAAACCGGAAATGCTCATCAAACCCAAATCCGATCAATACTACAGCAGAAAATAATGAGGTTTCTTTGGTCTTTAATGCTAGAAAGAAAAGAAACCCGAGCACGATAAGTATGATTTTCTTATTTAATTTAAATTCCTGATAAAAGATTGAAACAGCGAAAATAAGGGAAACTACAAAAGAAGTTGTGAAGTCAATTTTTGGAGCTCCGGAATATTCAGGGAAAGTTGAAATTGAAAAGAAAATGCAGAAAGATAGGATGGCATTCCAAATACTTTTTCCTTTGCTCATCCAGCGTGTTGATAAATAAATGAGAAAGGATGTTGCTGTGAACAAGAATGCCCAGAAATATTTAGCACCGGCAAGAGCTGAAGGAGCAAGCAATAGGAAGACTCTTTGTAGATAAATATGAAAATAGTAGTTAAGTACGAGGTAACTCTTGAGACCATTCAGACTCAAATTCATATAATAGAATTCATCAGAAGTTACAGGTCCCCCACCTACCTTAACAAGAAGAATGAAGAAAAATAAGAAAAATAGTAGAATCCCCACCCATTCAAGGAGGGAGATTCGTAAGAATTTTCTATCAATGAAAAGAGCTTTTAACTTTGGTCGAATCATCAAACTCGCTCTCCCGGAAAAGTATTAGAGGAATTCTATCAGAATTCAGTGGTTTCTTTTGTATAGGCGATAAAAACCAGTTTACTTATTGATATAATTTAAATTCTTCGATGGTTATATAAGAAAATTAGTTTCTTTGGATTCAATCAGTCTCAATCTTTGTGTACAATCAATTAAACCCTTTGCTGCAACCCGTTATTTTTGAAGTCAAAGAGGCTATTCTTTGGTTTGATGTTTTCATCAAATAGAAATATGCTTACCATTCAATTTCTTGAACCTAATTCAAGTATTCAAAGAATTTCCCGAGATGAAGTAGTCCAAAAGCTTCATCGATCCGGACAGGTTCTCCCGATCACCCATGTCTTAATCGGATGGCAACTCCCGGAAGCACTTGAAGAAGCTTGCCACAAGGAATGCGAACATTTAGGTGTCAAATTTCTTCGCTGGCAACCTTATCTTACAAGTGATGGTTCTTATCTACCTGAGCGTGATTGGCAAGTTGAGAATGTTCTGGGGCAAAAGGTAAGGGGGTTTCAGGATCTTCCTGAATTTACCCATATTTGTCCCAATAATCCCGTAGCAATGAGTCAGAACCTTAAGCATGTAGAAGACCTGGTGAAAACGGGGATATATGATGGGATCTTTTTGGATCGAATTCGATTTCCATCCGCCAGCCAAAAAATTCCTGATGGCTTGGGTTGCTTTTGCAAACATTGCACTCAAGCGGCTTCAAAACAGAACTTGGATCTTGACTTGATAAGACAATATATTTTTCAAGCAAAGACCGATTTCAATAAGGGAATAGGTCTGGTCGAAACTATTTTTTCAGAGAACAATCCGGAGGATTCGACCGATCGGGATATTCTGAAAAGATTCTTTACCTTTCGCCAGGTGAGCATATCCGCAGTTGTTTGTGATGTTGCTAAGGTTATCCATGGTGCTGGAATGGAAGTTGGATTGGATTGTTTTTCCCCCAGCCTGACAAACCTGGTCGGAC
>JBGQAS010000069.1:0-7674 GCA_041494435.1 Anaerolineaceae bacterium
CCTTCCCCCTGAAAACGCACTTTCTGATGACCTTTTTCCTGGACTTCCTTGATGGCTTCGGTCATCCTTTGGCGTACCATCCTGTAAAGAGAAAACTGATGGTTAATGTAATCAATGGTGAGCTTGGCACGCTGCGCTATCCCCTCGGGGGTGATAATATAGCGCAACTTTTTTCTCTCCAGCCGATGCACCTTGACATAACCCTTGGCAATCAATCGCTTCAAATGCCAATTGATCGTCCCGACTGCCACATCCAAACGTGAAGCCAGAGTCGCCTGGCTGGTGTCTGGTTCCAGCTCGATTTGTTCAAGAATGGGTAGATCGGGATTGGTTTCCTGTAGGATATTCATCCGTTTTCCAGTATTCAAGAGCTGAATTATAAACGATTATTCAAGGATTATCAAGATGAAAAAGAGCGCCCTGAAGGCGCTCTTGAACTTTTTCATTATAACTTAATTTATACTCCGATTATGACTCAATTATCTTGACCCCTTGGGCTTGCTTACCCTTATCGGTTTCCATCACAGCAAATTCCACTTTTTGACCCTGGATCAATTTTCGGAAACCATCTTCCGAAATCTCGCTGTAGTGGACGAAAACGTCTTCACCTCTTTCTCGTTCAATGAACCCATACCCCTTTGCAGCGTTGAACCACTTCACAGTTCCTTTTTCACGTTCTGCCACGCCTAACTCTCCTTCCGGATAAAATTAGTTTCGAGGCATTTTATGCCAGGCAGCCATGACTGAAGCCATTTGTTCAATCGTACACTCAATTTTTAGCATGGGAAAATATCTGTGTCAAGTCTAGCTTCACTGCCTTATCCGAGCAAGAATTTCAAGGGAGTATCAAGACGTTCACGCCAGGATTTCTCAGAATGATCCGCCCCTTCCCATTTCCAGGTAACCCAATCCTTGCCCGGCTGATAGCCTTTTTCCCGGAGAATCCGATCCGCTCGTTTTTGGTACACCTCATATTGAGAATCCAAGGTACGGGTCCCATAATCAAAGTAGAACTTGTGACGATCGGGAGGAGGAATATGATTTCGGAAATATCGCAGGCTTAACCCCTCACCTATCGGCCAGTGAGTGGAAAGACACGCTACGCCGGAAAGCACAGCAGGATATTCGCACAATGCATACATGGAAATGAGACCACCCATGCTGGAACCCATCATAAAGGAGTGACCAAAATCCTTATGAGTGGGAAAACTCTTATCTATATATGGTTTCAATTCTTCAAAAATGAATCTTAAATAAGCATCCGAATTCACATCGCCCTTGATCCGCAGCTGATCAATCTTGAGTTGGATCTTCTCGGCTGAAGCTCCCTCGAGAGCTTTCTGCGGCATATATTCAAGCACTCGCTGCCGGGTATTCGCAATTCCCACAACCAGGGTGGGAGATACATCGCCAGAGTCAATCAACCGAGAGAGAGTTTCATCCATCCCCCAGTCCACTCCGGAATAAGACAACGCTGGATCGAACAAGTTTTGCCCGTCATGACAAAAGAGAATGTTATATTTTGTTGAACCCTTAGGATCAACAGGGGTAGGTGTCCAGACCCAAATATCCCGGGAAGGAACATTCTTGGAAGAAAAATTCGGATAATGAGAAAGAGAACCGATGACTTCATCCATGAGACAAATTGTAAACGCATTCTGAGGTGACGACGGAAATGCTTTCAAAACCTCCGAATAAGAAGAGTAGTATGATATCCATTCTTCAAGGAAATCATCTCTCATGGAAAACCGCCCTCCAAATATTATTAACCTTCGGGATCACGAGATTCCTTATTCTGTCCGAGTTTCAAAACGAGCCACCAGATACCACATCAGTATCAGTGAAAAGGGATTGGAAGTTGTTCTCCCCATTGGCATCCCCATCGAAAAAGCAGAATCACTGCTGCACAAGAATTCCGCCTGGGTGCTCACCCATTGGGAAAAGATATCCAGACGCATCCGACACGCTGATATGCCCCCCTTGCCAAGGAACACTATCCTGTACCGGGGGAAACCAACTCCGTTACGATTGACGACTGATCCTTCTTTGAAATCGAGAGCCATTGCTGAATTTCGTGGGAAATTTGTACAAATTCGTGTCCCCACTAATGTCAAGAGGATCCCAAAAAATACAATATCGGCTTGGTTAACCAGTGAAGCTCGAATTTTGATCACTCAGAGGGTCGCCCAACTCTCAACAATTTACCGCTTGCATCCAAAGCAGATCAGTATTCGCAACCAACGCACCCGCTGGGGAAGTTGTTCCTCTACACGGAGTTTGAGTTTTAATTGGCGCCTGGTCATGGTCCCTGTAGAAGTACTGGATTACGTCATTATCCATGAGCTCTCTCACATGGATGAACCCAATCATTCTTCTCTTTTTTGGGCGGTGGTGGCATCGCGCTGCCCGGATTATAAAAAACATCGCTTGTGGTTGAAGCACAACACCCACCTATTACATCCCGATTTTGATTAACAAAAAGCCGGCGATATCGCCGGCAAAATTTCATTTATCCTCGTCTATTTCCAGGTAAAGCTTAAGGGGGAAGCGAGTGGGAGAACGATGAATTGGTAACTGGGTTGGATGCCTCCAGAATAATGGCAATTGGCATCCACAATGCTTGCTCTTTGGCAGCTTAACGAAACCCAACTTACACTCCAGGTACCTGTCACCGTCATCGGTAGGTAGCCCGTGATAATTCCATTCGCATCAGTTTCTGCTTCCGTGCGGACTTCTTTTTCCCCGCTGCCCTGCAATATGGCAAAAATGATCCCTTTTACGGGTTTACCTTCCTCATCCAATACTCTGCCGCTGACCTTATAAACATCAGGCGGCTCAATGAAGGGGATTGTCTTCAAATCACCCTGAATATCGATGAATTCCACCATCGCCCAGGCAGAAAGGTGATCCGGCGTCTGTACCAGTACCCATTCGCCGTTGCCGGGTGCCTGACCAAGCACGGTCAGGATGGTATTTTCCGGATAAGTGCGTAATATGGGAAATACCCGTCCAGGACCTGTACGAACGATGAAGGTAGTTACACTCACCACCGCGTTGATGGGGTGATACGGCATGACCGTTGGAATAACTGTGGGACTTGCTGTAGGTTCGAGGGTGGCAGGCACGATGACCATGCTTGTCGGGATGACAATTTCTGTAGGTTGTAAGAAAAAGGGAAATGTGCAACCAGCCAAAAGGATCGCCATCAAGATCAGAATAACCGATATGGATTGTATCTTTTTATTTCCCATCCGGTTTTTCATCTCCCTGGGCAGCTTCTTCGTCATTCAACTCGAATTCTCCGCGGTCCAAGGCAGCCAGGATTTCTTCTGTTTCCTGGACTTGATCCTCTGGCACGTACACCCTGGCATGACCCAACCCATCCACGGTTAGACCAAAAGTTTTCCCCGCACTTTCCTGGGCAATCATGACTTGAATTCCCTTGGACTCAAGAAAGATTTTGAGCATGTCTGCGTTTAATAATCCCGGTACCCGGGTAATCTCAACAAATTTCTTTTCCATAAGCATAGATTATAGCGCACCGCTCATAACCTCAGCAGATTTTCATATACAATCAGGCTGTGCTATGAATTCAGAAATTTCCCTCATTAAAAACGCTATCCAGGCTCGGATCCGAAATGGTACACCTGCTTCGCATTCTGCTCTACGCTTGTTCAATGGGTTCCTCGAAGGATTCCCTGATTTGCAAATCGATTTGTATGCAGACACAATCCTTGTGATGAACCATGCAAAAGACCCTTCCAACCTTAAGGTATTGCTTCCCCAACTCCAAGCGACTCTTGTAGAAACCTTCCCTGAGATCCACTGTATCGTATTGAAAGAACGTTATGCTTCGCAAATGGAAAGTCGGAATGGTCGAATTCTCCTTGGTTCAAATCCAGCAGATTGGATCCAGGAAAATAATGTGAAGTACCATTTGGATTTGATCCTCAACCAGGATTCCAGCTTCTACCTGGATACAAGGAACCTTCGGATTTGGCTAAGCTCTCACGCCAAAGGTTGGGAAGTATTGAACACTTTTGCTTACACCGGAAGCCTGGGAATCGCCTGTTTAGCTGGGGGAGCCTCATTGGTCATCCAGACGGATCGCACCCGACGATTCCTGGAACTTGCTGAAAGAAGCCGTGAATTGAACAATTTACCTCCAAAAAACCATAAGATTCAACCTGGTGACTTCTTCTCCATAGCAAGCCGTTATCGCCAAAAAAAAGAAACTTTCGAGTGTGTCATTATCGACCCGCCATTTTTTTCAACGTCGGTAAAAGGAACTGTGGATCTGCAAACCCAATATCAGCGGATTTTGAACAAGGTACGTCCCCTGGTTCGCGACAACGGGTGTTTAATCGCCATCAACAATTCCTTGTATCAATCCGGTAAGGATTATCTGAAAATGCTGGAGGAAATCGGCTCTGAAGGCTTTGTGAAGCTCGAAGAGATCATCCCTGTCCCCGAAGAAGTCACCGGATATCCAGATACGATTAATAACTTTTCCCCAGCAGACCCCGCCCCTTTCAATCACAGCACGAAGATTGCCATTTTAAAAATCCGAAGAAAGTAGTCAGCCACATACCTTTTAATTTATTTTCGATTTTTGAGCGATTGTAAGATTTCTTTTGCGTAGAGGAGAATCACGATAAGGATCAATCCACCCGCCAATCCAAATGCCCAAAGAGGCTCATTAATCACAGTCAAGGTAAGGGTGGCGAAAAGTCCAATCAGGATGAAAATGATGGCCAACCGGTTCTTTCGTTTGGCTTTCGCTTTTTGTTTGCTCTGGGCAGATGGTTCGATGGGTCTAGAATCCATGCCAACCTCGAAGTATTTTCTTCAATGATATCAGACCATGTCCTGGTTTTCTTTCCGAGAAGCTCTTCTTCTTTTTCCAAAGGAGATTGCCTTTTCGATGGGGGGAATGCGCAGGATCAACAAGACAACCAAAACTCCGGCATAAGTATAGGGTAAGAGTACATTCCCTCGTAAAGTCAGCAGGTTGCCTTTGACCGCTAATCCATAATGGAAAACAGCTCCCACAGCAGCCAGGTAAACAAATCGTTGCACGGTCTTCCAATTCTTCTTTAAGCCAATTCGGATTTTCTTGAGCGACGTAACTGCCAAAATCAACAAGATTACCAGAACACCTAATCCGATGATGATGTAAGGTTTTCGGGAGATGGTGAGGAGGATCTGGGGGAAATCAAATCCGTAATCAGGCCAGATGAACAACATGAAATGAAGAAAGGCATAAAAGAATGCTGATAATCCCAGGATGGGGCGAAAACGGATAAAAACTGGGACTCCGGTTATCAAGAACAAGGGCGTGCAGGTCAATGATACGAGCAGAAGTGTAACTGCATAGTCACCGCTCCGTTGCTCAGCGGTCAAAACGGGATTCACTGTGAGGTTATGGGTGAAAAAGGCAATTACCAGGTAAACCAGCGGAGCAGCAACAGCAAGGTAGCAAAAAACCACCAACCAGGTATTTAATTTGAGCTTCATCATGAATTGATGCCCAGGTCCATTCCTGCGTACAAACTCGCAACCTGGTCAGCATAGCCATTGAAATCCAAAGTGGGTCGGCGGAAAGATTCGCCAATCCTTTGTTCCGTGGCATCCAGCCTCGGACTGACGTTGGAATAGAAACCATAATAACTGGGATTTAGGGTGTTCCAGAAAGTGTCAGGTTGATTTGCCACCAACTCGATTTTCTTCAGCGCCTTGATGCTCTTGTATCCGTATTTCCAGGGGACCACCACCCGTATGGGTGCTCCACACTGCGGTTCCAAGAGTTGCCCGTACAAACCGGTCGCCAGGATGGTAAGGTCGTGCATGGCTTCATCCATCCGTAAACCTTCCAGGTAAGGCCAGGGATAATAATAAGTCTGCTGGCTCGGCATCTCTGCGGGATCCAGCGTACCGGTGAATTTGACGTATTTTGCGTCTGAAGTTGGTTGCACCGCGTTCAAGATTTGTGAGAGGGGAAATCCACCCCAGGGAACGACCATGGACCAATCTTCCACGCAACGCATCCGATAGACCCTCTCCTGGCTCGGGAACATGGTAAGGATTTGTTCCATGGAAAAAGTCTGTGGTTTATTGCATAAACCGCTTACCTGGACATCCCAGGGGGAGGTTGTAAAGTTTTTCGCCAGATCAGCCACACCGCTTTTGCTGATGGTGAATTCGTAATAATTGTTGTAATGGGTAATGGAATCGAGCGGGGTCAGGGTATCGGGATAAGGCGTCTGTGTTAGTGCGGGTGTTCCCTGAGTAGCCGTCTGTCCAACACCGGGTGCACAGGCAGATAAAATCCCGCCTGCAGTAACCAGTCCGGCCAGTTTGATGAACTCTCTTCTTGATCGATAAATCGGTTCAGGAGTGATCTCTGATGAATGGATCTTGTTGGAAGCAAAACTTTTCATCTCTCACCTGCCAATAATCAAAAAATAAGTGACCCTTACCTTGATGAGCGAAGAAAGTTGCAATCGAAATAATCTGGGATTAATACCCTTCCATTGCAGTGCCCTCTTCGGGCATCCATTCGGGTTCATCTGCCAGCCACGTGGGGATGTGCACTTCCTTTACCCGTTCCGCCATGGGAAAATAGGCTTTTATATCCACCACGGGGCTTTCATCATAAGCATCAATATCCTGGATGTGTAAAATTCCTTTTTTTTCATCCACTGCCAGTAATTTGCAGGTTGTTAAGACGATGGGGTTGGGTCGACTTTCAACCCGGGAAGCAAATACTCCGGTCATTACATCAGGAGAATAAGGAGGATTGATTTGAGTCAGACTCCGATCATCCGGGTTGTCGTGGCTGGCTGCCCACCACAAGACGTCCACATGGCTGAAATGATCCAACTCTCTTAAGGCAGGTCGGAAAGGTTTCAAGATCTTGATGGTAATCTCATGATCCCCCTTTCCGCGCCTGACATAACCGATGGGATAAATCTTAAAGGTTTCCTTGGGTTCAAAAGACAATTTGCTCACGGGATCTGGTCTCCTTTCGATTCTTCTATTCGGATGACACAGCGAGTTATCCTTAAGAGGAACTCGGTGCCCCTCATCCTAGATGAGTTGAATATATTGTATATCAGAAAAAATTTTTCCCCTTCTTTTTCCAAGTTTATATGAAAAATTTATATCCATGCCAGGTAGAATCTTACTGGGATCCCTCCATTGAAGAGAGGGATGCTCTTCTCGATCTCCAGTTTCATTTGCCCGATCAGAGCAGAATTATTACACAGGATGCCCACCCGCCAACCGCTGAACTGTTTTCGAAGGACATTCCCAAATCCAGCGTATAAATCACGCAGGTCTCGATTCGAATCCACCCTGACACCATAGGGAGGATTCGTGATCACCCACCCTTTTGCACTGTCCGGTTTAATGGCAGAAAAAGCTTGTGCTGAGAATTGAATATTCTGTTGAACCCCTGCCCTTTCTGCATTATTGATCGCCATCTGGATGACGCCTTCATCCCGATCAGAGGCCTGGATCTTCGGTCGGGCAAGCTTTTTTTCTCTTAAGGAATGGGCTAACACCCCTTCCCATTTATGTTTGTCAAAACAGGGCCACTTCATAAAAGCGAAATCTCGGTGAGCTCCGGGAGGTACCCCCAATGCCATGAGCGCTGCTTCGATGGCGATAGTC
>JBGQAS010000283.1:0-3536 GCA_041494435.1 Anaerolineaceae bacterium
GTCTGCAGATTGAAGACCGTTGCTTGATGCACGCAGATCGGAAAGAAGTTGCTCTGGCGCGAGACTCCAATAAACCGCTGGAGTTGATTGGGCGATCTGTTGACCTGCTTTGGGTGGTTTGCTGGGAGAGAGTTTAGAGACGGTTTTCATTTATCTTCTCCAGACCTCTTTTTTTAGTCATAACAATAAACATCCGATACTTTGTCTGCGAAAAAATCCCATCCTGGTTCGCCATTGTGCATTTTTGAATCAACCCTCATCCCGGGAAAATATGCTTCTCTCCAATGTGAAATGGGTTCAATATTTTCTTCAGTAATCCCATCCTGACCTATGGTTGGTCAAGGATTTGACCAGGTAAATATGAATTCCGGGATTAGCGGTTTTTCTTATAATTCCACAAAACACAAATCAATTTGTGAAAGTCTATCGATATTATTTTTGTCCTCCGTAGAGCTACAGCTAATTTCACTAACGGCCGAGTCTTACGGAGGACAAGTTGGAACTAAGGGTTTGTTTCAGGCTCTTCTTATCAAGCGAAGTAGGAGGAGCAGTACCACGGCTCCAATAAAAGCTATGAAGATCGAAGGCCAGTTAATCCCTGTCACGCCTCCACCGACATGGAACACTGAGGTGGCAAGCCAGCCCCCCAGCAATCCACCGAGTATCCCGATAATGATGTCCCAAATAACCCCGAAACCACCACCTCTAACAACCACACCGGCTAAAAAGCCAGCGATCAAACCGACAACAATCCACGTAATCCATCCAGCCACAATAAGCCTCCAAAAATTTATTTTTTTACTGAATCACAACAATCCACCTAGCTCTTCGCAGAACCGGAATCCTTCACAGGGATTAGTTTGGGTGTCTTCCTTATTTCCACCATCCGGTAAACAAACCAACCGATAACAGCTCCAGCAAAGAGCCATACAAGGAAATTTAGCAATTTCACTTTTTTCCTCCTTTCAATAGGTCATTCCTACTGAACCTCAGAGAATCCCAAACGAAACGGGTGATGCACGTTAATCCCTGGATCAAGGGGTCTTCGGCGTTTGGTCATTTGTAGTTTTGGTAACAGTCGTTTGACTGACACCTCCAGGAGATTGAACTGTGGTGCGACCCGTCGTCGTCGTTTGGCTCGCAGCCGGAGGAGTTTGCGCAGGCGTATGGTCAGCGACGGTTGTTTGTCTGACACTCACGGGTCCACGCGGGCGGTAAAAGATCAAATATACAATCCGCTCAATACCCCAGGCGATCAATCCATACACGACCATTGCAATGAGGGTGGGAAATTCAAATACCATTCTGCCGGCCACCGGGGTCCCGGTCAAACTTAAGAAGGGAGCCACAAAGAATTGAGACAAGTTGTATAGGAACGCGGCGAAAGGATTGTCAGCATTGACCCCGATCAAGAGAAATATAAACCGGAGTGCAAGAATGGCTTCCAGAATAGCTAAAAGCAGCCAGATGATCTGTGTGGCCTTAAAGGTGGCCACGCGTTCATCCTGCCCGGATTCTTGTTCCGTGGTTTTTACTTCTTTATAGTCGGTCATTTCGTCCTCTTTTCAATTTCCTTTTCCGCCTGCTCCTTGGTGTAACCGTACTTCTCCTGAAGCAAGCCGGTTAATTTATCGTAGTTACCGTTAACTTTTTCCAGGTCATCATCGGTGAGTTTACCCCACCATACTTTGGCCTGACCGCGCATTTGTTTCCACTTACCTACAAAAATATCGTTGTTCATCTTTTTTCTCCTTTATTAATGAATAAGCACTTTTTTCGACTATCTATGATGCTGCCGACCGGGTTTACATAAACTACCCAAAAAGAAACCAAAGACCAGAGCGATCGACATTGCCACCCAGGGATATTTGCGAACCTTCTCATTTAGATCACCTGGAACCTTATCCGCAATTTCCTGGACTTTGGCGTTGTATTGGCTCAATCCATATCCAACTCTTTCCTTCACTGTTTCCACCGCGCCAACAACGGTTTCCTTTGCATCTCCCTTCAGTTTTTCAAAACCTTCGCTCATTTGAGCGGCGCTATCTTCCTCGATTGCCATCAGATCTTTTTTTACTTTACCAACATCCTGACGAATTTTGTTTTCAAAGCGTTGCTCATTCATTTTTATCCATCCTATTCTGGTTTTCACCTTTGATCGGTTCATTTTCAATATAAGAACGCAACATCCAGGCCATCTTTTCGTGTGAACGCATGATATTTACCAGCATTTCAAATGTGCCTTCATCCTCATATTCCTCGGTGCACTTCCTTGCATCCTCGCGCAAGAAACGAATCGAAGCTTCATGGTCTGCCAAAAGGTGGAGGACATCGGGGACTTCACCGGGCTGTTCAGCAAGCCGCGTATGCGCAAGATATTCTTCGAAACTACCGATAGCAAAACCACCCAGCATCCGAGTTCGTTCAGCGATCTCATCGGAGATATCATTCAATTTTTCATAGTAGGCGTTAAAAAGAATCTGCAGTTCCAAAAAACCTGCACCACTCACATTCCAATGAGCATTGCGGGTTTTCAAGGCGAGTACAGCCTCATTGGCCAGAATGTTATTGAGGATTTCGACAACCGGTTGGCGCGCGTCACTCTCCAGCCCGATTTTCGGTTGTATCAGGACCTGCAGCTTTGGGTTATGGCCGTCATTACCGTTATTTCCCATTTAGCTTCCTTTCTTTAAATGATTTCTGCTCCAATATCATCCTATCGACAGGAGCTACCGTTGTCCCTAATACAGTCTATAAAATATCTAAAAAAAATATGGGGGTGGCAAAAGGATTTTCCAAGCGGAAGATGAATCCACCCCGGAAACATAGATAATAGTATAACAGGATCGCCTTCTGAAAAAATCTGAAAGTATTTGAGATTTACTCCCGGGATTGGCGAGAGGTATCTTGTTAAGAAAATTCCTGTGCATTGCACAGGATCAAGTTAACGACGTCATAAGAAAAAACCATTGATTTGGATACTTATTGATCATCCTTATGGACTGCGCGTTGCATAAACAACCGTATGATGATCAAACTCACCATGGACGATATTTCCCGCACAAGTAATTAATGTTAGGTGGGATAGCCCATCGACCGAAGGTTGTGGCCCTTCGCCATAGACGGGTCCATCACCAAAGATTTGAGTTAGTACCGCAGGGTCTTTAGATTGTTGGACAGAGTAAGCTGTAACCTGGTCGACAATGAATGAAATATCAATGTTGGCATTTATGTCATGAATGATGATCAAGTCGCCGGGATGGAGATCTTCAAGATTAGCGAAGATCTCAGGTCGTCCCAATGGATCATTGACATGCCCGGCAATCGTTGCGGTGCCTATGTCCCCAGGGATGCTACTTCCGCGATACCAGAATGCCGTAGACCAGATCGGATCGCCAATCGGGCCTTTGGGTGCATCCATCACATTTTTCGATGTAAGTCCCACCCCGACCATAGGGGCATCGACATTGAGTAAAGGAATCTGGAGTTCCAATGGCACATCTATAGGTCCATCGGTCAGGGATAGACCCGGATCA
>JBGQAS010000324.1:0-3041 GCA_041494435.1 Anaerolineaceae bacterium
GATCAAAGCGTAGTGCATCAAGGCTTTATTATTCGCCCGGGCAGTCTTAGCTGCCGGGTTGAAAACGTACCTGCAGTGAAGCGAAGCCCAATCGCAAAGCGGGGAAAATCGCGCGTCAGTATCTGCTGCTCTATCCAGGAACGTGCTGATTTGGATGGCATTTTGTCCGAGCCCGGCTAAGATCGAATCCAGATTGTCGGGTGTGACTTGCAGGAGGGATACTTGATGATCGGTGCAGGCTTGCTGCATCAGCCGGACAAAGCCAGCATCATATTGCCAGTTCCAGGCAAGAGCCAGGTCGTAATTCTGGATGGTTTCTATTCCGGGTAGCGTGATCATTAAGTATTTTTTTCTTGACAGGCAAACCTGCTCTTATAAGAAGGAGCGTTACTTAGAACTTCAAATGCTTTACAGTTAACCCGTTGTTGATTATCTCCCTTAAAGAATCGATCCCAATCTTCAGATGCATCTCTGTAAATTCACTGGACACCTTTTTGTCACTGGCTTCAGTCTTGATCCCTTCAGGCGTCATCGGCTGATCGGAGACGAGCAATAAAGCCCCACAGGGGATCTGGTTGGCAAACCCCACCATGAAAATGGTGGCAGTTTCCATATCGACTGCCATGCAACGGATGCTACGCAGGTATTCTTTGAATTTCTCGTCGTGTTCCCATACCCTGCGGTTGGTGGTGTAAACCGTGCCCGTCCAATAATCGCGGTCGTGGTTGCGGATGGTTGTGGAGATGGCTTTCTGCAGGTTGAAGGCAGGTAAAGCCGGGACTTCGACAGGGAAATAATCGTTGCTGGTGCCTTCTCCACGGATGGCGGCAATGGGCAGGATGAGATCTCCAAGTTCATTCTTTTTCTTTACTCCACCGCATTTCCCCAGGAAAAGGCAGGCTTTCGGTTCGATGGCACTCAAAAGGTCCATCACCGTGGCGGCGTTGGCACTGCCCATGCCAAAATTAATCATCGTAATGCCTTCAGCGGTGGCACTGGGCATGGGTTTGCCTGTCCCACAGATGGATACATGGTTCCATTGGGAGAAAAGTTCCAGGTAATTGCTGAAATTGACCAATAGAATATATTCCCCAAATTCCTTCAAGCTCAAACCGGTATAGCGTGGCAGCCAGTTGGACACGATTTCATGTTTAGTGGTCATTCTTCAACCTCTATAATATTTGCTACTCTCTTCATTCTATTATAGATTTGGTATCATTCATCACTGACGTGAAAGCGCTTTCATGGGAGTATAATCATCACGCTGAAATCCTAGAAAACATGAAAAACCTTTCCTTTATTTATCGTTTTGCCAAGAAGTATTATGTAACCCTTATCCTCACCATCTTGAGCATGCTCCTGCTGGTGGGGGCTCAATTAGTTATACCGTGGATTATCGGTACGTTGATCGATACCGTTACCGGGACAGGCTTAACCCAGGAAACTTTCAAATCAATCGGCACTTTGACCCTTATCGTTTTCATCGTCCTTGTAGCCCGTGCTGGACTCACCTTCCTGCGTTCCTACATGGCTCATATCGCAGGTTGGGGTGTCGTGGCGGATGTCCGAAAGTTCGTCTATGACCATGTGCAGCATCTTTCCCTCCGCTTTTACGAAGATAAACAAACCGGGCAGATGATGTCACGAGTGGTCAACGACACTGACCTGTTTGAACAGCTTATTGCACACGCCATCCCCGATGTAGCGGTAAATGTGCTAACCTTTTTAGGCGTCGGGACAGTATTACTTTTTTTGAATTGGAAATTAGCCCTCCTGGCAATGATCCCCATTCCTGTTATCGTCCTTTCATTGCAAATTTATGCCAAGCGGGTACGCCCAGCATTTGTCCGCCGACAAAAGGAACTGGGTGAACTGAACGCCATCCTCAATGACAACATCTCAGGCATACGTGAGATCAAGGCATTCACTCGGGAAGAAGAATCGCTGGAACGAGTGGGGCAGGGTATCGATCGCTACCGCACATCCCTTCTCTCCGCCTTACGATTAATGGCTATTTTCCGACCTTTTGTCGAATTTGCATCTTCTTTGGGCATCCTCGTATTGATCTACTTCGGTGGACGACTGGCATACGAGGGAACCTTACCCATTGGTGACCTCGTGGCCTTCTTCCTATACTTGGATTCTTTTTATCAACCCGTGCGCAACCTGGGCGATGCCTGGGAGGCTGTGCAGAACTCTTTAGCCGGTGCAGACCGGGTGAACGAATTATTGAACGTCGAACCGGAACCGGTTAGCGTTCCGGGATCGATCAAGTTGAAGGGCAGATCCGAAGGAAAGATCCATTATGAAAATGTCTGCTTCCAATACAACCAGGGAAGACCCGTTTTGGAAAACATAGACTTGGACATCCCCTCCCACAGCATGACAGCGCTGGTGGGACCCACCGGGGTAGGCAAATCCACCATGGTCAGCCTGATCCCACGTTTCTATGATGTCACTACCGGCATGATTACCCTGGACGGAAGAGACATCCGCAACATTCACCTGGATAGTTTACGCAAACAAATCAGCATTGTTCTACAGGATGTTTTCCTTTTCCACGGTTCAGTGAAGGAGAATATCTTGTTCGGTCGACCGAATGCCTCGGAAAAGGAAATCATTGCCGCAGCCGTGGCTGCCAATGCTCATGAATTTATCGAAAAACTATCCGATGGCTATGACACCATGATTGGTGAACGCGGCGTCAAACTATCGGGTGGACAAAAGCAAAGGCTTTCCATCGCACGCGCCATCTTGAAAGATACCCCCGTCCTCATCCTCGACGAAGCGACCTCCTCCGTGGATACTGAAACCGAGGTGCTCATCCAACAAGCATTGGAACGCTTGATGGTCGGGCGCACAACGATTGTAATCGCTCACCGCTTATCCACCATCCGCAACGCCGACCAGATCGTTGTTCTGGAAGGGAATCGGATCATCGAGAAGGGCACCCACGCTGAATTGATGAAACACAAGGGGCTATATCGCCGTTTGGCGAGTGTGCAGCAGGATTCATTTGTGGAGAGTGCCGAACCCACTCC
>JBGQAS010000175.1:0-5072 GCA_041494435.1 Anaerolineaceae bacterium
CGCACTATTGCCTATGGAGTTCATACGAATTGGGGTCCATCAGGTTGGTTCATCAACAAGAAATTGGCAGGTGGAGGTGCCCTCGTGGATATGGGAGTTCATGCCCTGGATACGACCCGATACATCCTCGGGGATCCCGAGCCCGTGAGCGTTTATGCCCGCATGGGGACCTATTACATCAAAGCGGACGTAGAGGATACTGCCATCTTGATGGTCATTTGGTCCAATGGCGTAGTTTCCTACATCGAATCGGGGTGGTGGCAGCCGCACGCGGATGGACCGAATGCAGCGACCCGTGTGTTCGGGAAAAAAGGTTTCGGATCAGTATTCCCTACTCAATTGGAGATTCTCAACCCGGAGACCGCTGAGGTCGACGTGACGGATCCCGGATACAACAATAAGCACGAGGAACATTACCCCCAGGAAATGTATGATAAGCAGATGTTCGCTTTTATCCAGGCTATTGAAACACACAAACCAGCTAAACCAGGTGGCTTGGAAGGTTTGGAGAATATGAAGGTATTGGATGCAGCCTATCGAAGCGCACAGACCGGGAAAAGTGTAGAGATAAAACCTTAGAAATTGAAAAGACGGAGAGAGAAAATGCTTAAAGTGGCGACAATTGGCGGGGGATCCACCTATACACCCGAATTGGTGAATGGGTTTATTGAGAGAATTAAATCCTTCCCCATTGATGAATTATGGTTAATGGACATCGACGCTCAGCGGCTTGAGATTGTTGGCGGGTTTGCACAACGCATGGTCGCGGACAGAGGGTCTCCTTTCAAGGTGGTGTTGACCCAGGATCAAAAGGCAGCTGTTAAGGATGCCAATTATGTAACCACCCAATTGAGGGTGGGGAAGATGCCGGCAAGAGTCGCCGATGAGTACCTGGGCAGACGGCATGGACTGATCGGGCAGGAGACCACGGGGGTGGGAGGCATGGCAAAAGCGCTCCGTACCATTCCGGTGATCCTATCCATTGCGAATGATATGCAGAAACTTGCTCATCCGGATGCCCTTTTGGTGAATTTCACCAATCCCTCCGGCTTGGTGACCGAAGCCCTTTTTCAACACGCACCCCAGGTGCAGGCGGTTGGCGTATGCAATGTCCCCATCACCACCAAGATGGAAATCCTGAGTGGGTTTAAGGAGGTATTGGGGGAAAATGTTTCACCTGAGCGGGCAGAATTGAAAACGCTCGGTTTGAACCATTTATCCTGGCATTATGGTTTCACCATTGATGGGAACGACATTTGGCCGGAAATCATGCAGGCATTCGTGGAGCATCTTAAAAAAGAGGAAGATCCGGAATTTGATCCAGAAACTGTCGAGACGCTTGGGATGATGCCCAATTATTACCTGCATTATTACTATTACACCGACCGCGTGTTGAAGGCTCAAGAAAAATGGCCACCCTCCCGAGGCGAGGAAGTGATTGAAATTGAAAAAGACCTTCTCCGCGAATATTCAGATCCAAAATTGAAGGAACCCCCTGCGGACCTTATGAAACGAGGTGGTGCCTATTATTCCACTGTGGCAACCCAATTGCTTAACGCTCATTACAACAACCTGGGTGAAATCCATGTTTGTAATGTGAGACACCAGGGAGCTGTCAAGGGGTGGAATCCGGATTGGGTATTGGAAATGCCATGTAAAGTAGACCGGGAGGGAGTGACTCCTATGCCTGCGGAACCCCTGCCAAAAGCTTGCTATGGATTGCTCTCACATGTAAAGGCTTATGAACAGTTGACCGTTCAGGCAGCCGTGAAGGGGGATCGGAAAGCACTGTACGAAGCATTACTGACCCATCCCTTGGGCCCGAAGGCGGACAAAGTAAAGGACGTTTTGGAGGATCTCCTGAAAACCAACAAACAATTTCTGCCGCAATTTGCCTAGAAGGACAAGCGATGAAAGAATATTTTCTTGGGGTGGACGTAGGTGGAACCAAAACCCACTGCCTGATTTCCGACCAAAATGGAAAGGCCATTGGATTTGGTGAAGCCGGACCCGGAAATCACGAAGGAGTTGGTTATGACGGGTTGTTCCAGGCGCTCAAGGCATCAAGCGATTTAGCCATTATACAAGCCGGGATTTCGCCGGACGAAATCAGCGGGGGCGGATTTGGGATCGCTGGTTACGACTGGCCTTCGGAAAGACAACTCACTCTTGATGTCATCGGCAAGTTAAATTTAAAAGCCAAAATTGAGGCTGTGAACGATGCCGTAGTGGGGATGCTAGCAGGCGCCAGCCGGGGTTGGGGTGTTGGCGTGGATGCCGGCACGGGAGACAACGTGTATGGGATTAACCCTGCCGGGCAAATCGCGCACATGACGGGTTGCGGTGAATTCTTTGGAGAATATGGTGGTTCCGGTTCCGTAGTTTTACGAGCAGTACAAGCAGTCTCCTATCAATGGAGCGGCCGGGGAGGACCGACCGCCTTGAGTGAAGCTTTCATCAAGTTGGCTGGTGCCAAGAACCTGGATGACCTGTTGGAAGGATTATCCCAGGGGAGCTACAATCTTTGGTCCGAAGCTGCCCCTGTGGTGTTCAAAGTTGCGAATGAAGGCGACCAAGTGGCAAGGGATGCCATTGCCTGGGTGGCCAGAGAACTGGCAGAATCTACATTAGCGATCATCCGGAAACTCAAAATGGAAAAGAGTGGCTTTGAAGTGGTGATGATTGGGAGCATGTTCAACGGTGGAGAGGTATTTATCACTCCTTTTCAAAAGAGAATCCTGGAGGGTGCCCCGAAGGCAGAATTTGTAAAACTCAATGTACCTCCCGTTGTTGGAGGAGTACTGCTGGGAATGAAAGTTGCCGGAAAGGATCCCATAGAATACCGAGGGCGATTAATCCAAACAACCACCGATCTGCTTAATCAGAAAAGTATTCCTGAAAATGTGGAAATATCGAAAGATTCCTAATGTCCGAACTTGCCTGCCTTGGGGGTACACCGGTTCTATCGGAATCATGTCCTTACTGGTAGATTATTAATGACGGGAAATGGAGTTGTGTAATTCTACTTGTTGCAATAAATTCGATATCGCGCTAATATAAATAAACTTAGTTGAGTATTGAAGGCAAAGGGGATGATTTTTATACTCACAATAATTTCCGCGGTAAATCTTCAGCGAATATTCTTTCAAGCCGGGGGACCCCCCATCCTGATTCAGAACAGCACTGTAGCAATCGTTGGGGTTGCAGTTCTGATCCTGCTTTGTGCGTTGCTTTGGGGATTTTACAGATGGAATACCAACCGGCTTAAGGCCTTGGAAAAAACCTTGCAGCAAAAGGCCATAGACCTGGAGCAATCCGAGGAAAGGTACCGCCAGCTCGTGGAACAAATCACGGCGGTCACTTACGTCGATGATGTGGATTATTTCAATTACACTATTTTCATCAGTCCCCAAATTGAGAAGTTATGCGGATATACCCCTGATGAATGGAAATTGGACCCCCAACTCTGGTTCAATATCATTCATCCGGAAGATCGTGATCGGGTCATCCACGAAAACACATTGACAAACAAGACCAAGGGACCTTTTAAGCTGGATTATCGGATCATCGCGAAAGATGGGAAAAAAGTCTGGGTCCACGACGAAGCTGTTTTAACGGAAATTGGGGGGAGAAAAGTTTGGCATGGTGTGATGTACAATATTACCGAAAGAAAGCAACTGGAGGAAACGCTGCGTTATATCAGCAATCATGATGTATTGACGGGTCTGTATAATCGAACTTACTATAATGAAGAGCTTCTTCGATTACAGAAGGGCAGGCATTTTCCGGTCAGTATTATTGTTGGTGATATCGACGATTTGAAATATATTAATGATCGCTATGGTCATGGGGTGGGAGACAAACTGATCAAGCAGGCAGCACGATTATTCGAGTCCGTATTTCGCCAGGGGGATGTCATTGCCCGCACAGGGGGGGATGAATTCATCATCCTTTTGCCCCAGACAAATGAAGCTACTGCAATCCAATGTACATTGCGAATCCGCGAGATCTTGAAAAAAAAGGTGAATGAACAACCTCACCTCAGCATTTCCTTCGGTACCGCGACAGCAACACGAGGCACCTCATTTACCAAGCTTATGAAGACTGCCGATGACCAGATGTACCAGGAAAAAGCAGAAAAAAAGCTCCGCCAGGATATGCAAATTAGTTCCAATCAAATCTCGCTAATCCCCTGATATCCAAATTAACAAATTGAAATTAAAATAGAGTAGAGGAAAAAATGATGACTACCCGTAGAAGGCGAGCCTTGCTTTATGTTCCGGGGGACGACCGTCACAAGATTGAAAAAGCCGTCACCTTGAAGGTGGATAGCATCTGCCTGGACCTTGAGGATGGTGTTGCTGCGAATCAGAAAGAGGCTGCTCGTGGTGTCATCCTTAAAGCATTAATAGAACTCGATTTTAACGATTCCGAAAAACTGGTTCGGATAAATCCTTACCAAAGCGGAAAGATGGAAGCGGACCTGCTTTCCATCATCCAGGGAAAACCCGATGGGATCATTCTTCCAAAGGTTGAAAACGCGGAAGTAATCACACTGCTCAGCGGTGAGCTTGCCAGCCAGGAGAAGAAAAACCGATGGGAACGAGGTTCCATCCGAATCATTGCCATTTGTGAAAGCGCGATGGGAATATTAAATTTACGCGAACTATGTCAGGCAGACCCAAGGGTGGACGCCGTAATCTTCGGGGGTGAGGACCTGGCAGCCGATCTGGGAGCAAAACGAACCCGGGATGCCAAAGAGATATTTTTTGCTCGCAGCCTGGTTGTCTTAAATGCTGCCGCAGCCCGTATCCAAGCCATTGATCTGGTGTGCACTGATTTTCACGATATCGAGTTTGTTCGCACGGAAGCTGAAGAAGGGGCACGGATGGGATTCGGCGGGAAGCAAATCATTCATCCCAGCCAAGTGGAAGTGGTGCAAAACGCATTTACACCCTCTGCGGATGAAGTCCATGCTGCAATGGAAGTGGTGCGTACATTTCAGGAAAATGCCAGGCTGGGAAAGGGGGCCTTTGCGATGGACGGACAAATGGTGGATATGCCCGTAGTCA
>JBGQAS010000012.1:0-14158 GCA_041494435.1 Anaerolineaceae bacterium
ATGATCACAACCCCACCCAACAATCCAACTATACTGAAACCGGTTATGGTCATGACCGGGATTAGCGCATTGGGCAAGGCATGCTTCCGGATGGCTGTCCCTTCCGGCACACCTTTCGCTTTGGCAGTTGTCATATAATCCTGGTTCAAGGTTTCCAGCATGGAAGACCGGGTTATTCGGAGGAATTGCGCCCAACTGATATAGGACAAGGTAATGACAGGAAGTACCAGGTGCCTTACTGCGTCCAGGAATACATCCAGCCTGCCATTGATCAGGGAATCAATCATCATCAGGCGTGTGTATGTCTTGAATTCTCCAGAAATGATTAATACCGATACCCAGTCCGACATTCTTCCGGGCGGGAACCATTGTAATTTCGTGTAGAAGATCATCAATACCAATAAACCGAACACAAAAACAGGAAAAGAATAACCAATAATACTGAAAACCCTGGCAAATTGATCGAACCAGCTATTGTGATGGATGGCTGCCTGGATCCCCAGCCAGATTCCCACCCCAAAGATGGGCAGAATCGCCCACAAGGTCAGTTCCAATGTTGCAGGGAATCTTTCCTTAATTATTTCGGCGATGGGTTGCCCGCCAACTCGCGAATAACCCAAGTCGCCCCGCAAGATTCCCCCTCTGATTTGTCCAGTCGTTGAGTTTTTAATCCCGACTAGCCAATTCCAATACTGGACCTGAAACGGTTTGTCGAGGCCATAATACTTGATCGTGGCAGCAACTTGATTTGGATTTTTGGGAAAATCCTTGATGTATAAAGAAGCTCTCGCAGCAGGTTCAAGCAGTTGCAACATGGCAAATATAAGGACTGTTACCCCAAACAGGAGTACAGGAATAAGCAATATTCGCCGGATGATGTAATTTGTCAATGAAGTTCCTTTTCTTGCGGGAAAACAATTTCTTTCCCTCTTTCCCTGACAACCTTGTCAAACTTCCAGACAACTCTATTTTATCGGCATGACGCAGATTTGTAAAAGGTCCATGATAGGCACCCCTTTAATGATGTGCCAGCATACATAACAACGATTCGCTCCGCAAGCATTGGGGAAAGGCTGAAACAAATTCAATCCAATGATTATGACCTGGCTATTCTGGGCTACAGCATGAACCAGTTCCCCAGTTGCTTATGCATGATTCCCGGTGATAGCGTTACATCCAATTATTTCTTCACCTACTCCCGTCATTTACACATATCTACCGACAAAGTTACCCTGTGTCATTAGTCTTGTTGGCGTAAGCATCATTTATGTACCCCATCATTTGACCCGAGCGACAGCCATTCAATATCAAAAGCAATCCTCCCTCGATTATCCTTACTATTGAATAGAATCATGCCAATAAAATAAGCTTCTCTGCTGAGAAGCTTATTTTTGTTATCTTGATTTTCTATAGCTGGTTTATTTCCCTTCTTGTGCTTTGCGTAAGCGGGGATCCAATATATCGCGAACGGCATCCCCCAGCAGGTTCCAGCCCAAGCAGAAAAAAACCAAAGCCAATCCAGGATACACCACAATATACCAATACGTCGACAGTGCCGTGATGAAATCCCGTGCGAAGCTCAGCATCTGACCCCAGTCTGAGTACCCGAGTTCAGCGCCAATCCCCAGGAAGGATAGGGCTGCAAAATTCAGTACATAAGACCCAATATCCATGGAGGCAATCACCAACGTGGGGAAAATAGCATTGGGAATAATGTGCTTAAAGAGGATGCGCGAGTCCTTCACGCCTACAACGCGTGCAGCGAGAATATAATCCCGTTCCTTCACCGAGAGAATATCTCCTCGGATAAGGCGAGAATAACCCATCCATCCAAAGACGATCAGCGCGATCATGGTTGGCACAACGCTTCTCCCTATTACTGGCATTAGAACGGCTGCGAGAATCAGCGCAGCTAAAATGAAGGGAAGGGTCATGAAGATATCCACGATGCGCATAATAATGTTGTCCACCCTCCCGCCATAGTAAGCGGAGACTGAACCAACTATCACTCCTATTAGAAGAGTTACCAACTCGATAATCACCCCGGTTAATAATGCCGTCCGTGTTCCCCATACAACCCCGTAAAGGATATCGTATTGCCCGGAAGTTGTACCAAAGATGTGAACCAGTTTGTCCGTCCCTGTCAGGGTTTTATACCAAAACGGTAACGGAATCGGGTTGAGAACCCATTCTGTCATGGGAGGTTGAGGGACGGGACTGTATCCATCATTAGGAATCCGATATGGATCAATTGAATTGCCTTGTACAGGAGGCATGATTACAGGAGCAAAAATAGCAACCAAGATAAAGAGAAAGATGATCACGATCCCGGCAATCGAGGTCGGAGTGGTTACCAGGGCTCTTACGATCCGGTAATTATCCGATCCCAAAAATCTCTCCACCTTACCGATTTTTCGGGTCGACAAAAGATCGGTTTTCAGTAACGCCAGTTTTTCTAGGCTTTCCTTGGATAATTCCCCCACCGGGTGGTCGAGTACTGGTTCCAAATTCTTTTTCGCCATAAATTCTTCTACTCCGTTTACGACAGCCTGACCCGAGGGTCAATCACTGCGTAAAGAATATCCACAATTAGATTTGCAAAAATTAAGATCGCTCCATCGAAAAGAGCAAACCCAAGTACGGTTACAACATCCAGCTGGGAAGCTGCCCTGGCTGCTGCAGAACCAATCCCCGGATAGGTGAAAATCGTTTCTGTGATCACGACCCCACCCAACAATCCAATGATAGTGAAGCCGGATATGGTCATGACTGGAATAAGCGCATTGGGTAAGGCATGCTTCCAAATGACATTCCTATCCGAAACACCTTTTGCTTTTGCGGTCGTCATGTAATCCTGGTTCATGGTTTCGAGCATGGAAGACCGGGTGATTCGGAGGAATTGAGCCCAACTGATATAAGACAGGGTGATTACGGGAAGTACCAGGTGTTTTAAGGCATCCAAAAATATATCAAACCTGCCTTGGATCAATGCATCCACAGTCATAAGGTGAGTAATTGATTTAAAACTCCCGGCAACGATTGCTGCGCTCACCCAATCGGATATCCTACCGGGCGGGAACCATTGAAGTTTTGCGTAAAAGATCATCAATACCAATAAGCCGAATACAAAAGCCGGAAATGAATATCCAATAATGCTAAACACTCGTGCAAATTGATCAAACCAGGTATTGTGGTGAATGGCTGCCTGGATCCCCAGCCAGACACCCACCAGAATAATTGGCAGAATAGCCCATAAAGTCAATTCCAATGTTGCCGGGAACCTTTCCTTGATCATTTCAGCAACAGGTTGCGAACCTACTCTTGAAAAGCCCAGGTCACCGCGCAGGACTCCCCCCCTGATCTTTCCCGTTCCGGGATCCTTAATTCCGACCAACCAGTTCCAGTACTGTATATAAATAGGTTTGTTAAGACCATATTTATTAATCGTTGCCTGGATCGCATTTGGATTTTTAGGTATATCGCGAATATAAAGCGCAGCCCTGGCCGCAGGCTGCAATAATTGCAGCATGGCAAATATGATCAAAGTCACCCCAAACAGGAGTACGGGGATGAGCAATATTCGCCGGATGATGTAATTGGTCATTGAATTACCTTTTCTTACTGTTCTATTTCTTAATTCTTTGGGTCTGAGAGTTACCCCTCAGACCCAAAGTCTAATACCTTGGATTTGGTTTAATCCATCTCCTCAGTTTGATTAGTTGCAGGTTCCATCCCAACCACTGTTCGAGATCACCCAGTTCTTGTCCATAACGGCAGCAACGGTGTGAGCCAGGGTCACGAGGAACGGGCCGTAGGGTTGCTTAAGGTGGAACGTGACTGTTCCAGCTGCCTCATCTGCAACGACGGAATTCATTACCGTCTGGCAAATTTCGTTCAATTTTGCAGGATCCTGTGCTTTCATACCTTCCACGTCGCCAGACAAGGCGCCTGTCGGGTCGATCATGTAGGCGATATCCAGAATCCCGATCCCAAGAATGGGTTCGGTCAGCAACAGAACTGGCGAATTGTATGAAGAACCAAGCAGCAAAGCGCGCTGGAAGGAATACGCCACATCAGTCGGGGTTAATGGATCACCATTCGAGAAGGTGACGCCCGGGCGGATGTTGAATGTGTAGGTCATCCCGTCTGCCGAAACATCCGGTAAAGCGGTCGCCAACACAGGCACAACCTTGGTGGCATCGGTCTTGTCGTACCAGACCAGGGTTTCGTAGACGTTCTGGGTGATTTCAGAACCAGCAGTCTCGTAGTCGATGGCTGGGTCTAGCAGCTGAGGCTCGCCAATAGTGGCCACGGTGATGGTATCGGGGTTCTTGGCGTCCGCTGCCTTTGCAAGCTCGTAGTAGTAGAAATCGCCGTACAGCGGGTTGTTGTACCAGCCCTGCATCCACTTCTGTTCGTAGTGGCGGGCAATGGCGCTCGGGCCCAAAATATAGGGTGCGTAATCGTATACTATTTGGTTCAATTGAGCGTAGACGGCAGCGCGATCGGCATCGGTGGTAGCAGCAACACCCTTGTTTACAAGATCCGAGAATATAGCCTTTTGATCATCCGGGAAGCCAGCGCCCTGTGCATAGGTCCCCAGCAGATACGGGGAGTACCAGTTGTGCGGGTCGTGGATATCTTCCTGCCAGCCGATGCAAAACAGCGGCAGTTGTCCTGACTGATAGTACTGAAGCTCGGCAGCCCAGGGCATGGCCAGCACAATCACCTGGAACTTCGGGTTCAGAGCCTTGAGGGTATTTGAAAGAATGTTCAGGATGGTTTGTCGTCCAACGTTCCCTGAGTTATAGGTACCCACCATGTAGAACCCGGTGTCCCAAACCTGGTTCCCCTTAGCATCGGGGGCAGCAGCCTTGAATTCTGCTTCGCACTTGGCGAGATCGAATTCGTACTTGCCGCCATTGGGGTCATAACCAAGTTCGCCGGGCAGGGTCAGGTTGTATGGAGTTTGCGTGCCTTCCTTCAGGAGGTAGTCCTTGATGTAGGTCTGCCAATCCATGCAGTAGTTGAATGCCTTGCGGATGTGCACATCACTGAAGAAGGTGTTCGGGATACCTCTACCGCCAGCAATGCTGCCTGAACCGGTGAATGGGCTACCACCACCAAGCTGCTGCACGTTTTCGTTCATTACGATATCCGTGCGGGACAGGACAACCATACCATAGTCCAGCCTGAGGGGTTGGGTGGCGTCGACGACCTGCACAGGGCCGGCTACACCGGTCGTGGGATCGTAATCGATTCTTTCAGCCACAAGCGGATCGACCTGGGAGATGTTTGCCCGTGGAACATTGAAGAAATCAGCATCGCCCGCGGTCGCCATCGAGAAGCGGGTACCCCACTCATCAACGCCCTTGATCACAACATTGGTGATGGCAGCAACGCCTGTCTTGGAACCGTCCCAGATGGGTTCAGTTCGCCAATAGGTCGGGTTTGCTTTCAAAGTTACTGTCTGTGTGGAATGATCCCAGGATACCAGCGTATAAGGGCCGGTGCCCATCGCCATTTCAGCGATCGGGTCATTGGTTTCATCCATGGCGTGCCAATCCAGCCATTTGGGCGGGCCGGAAGGTGCCGTGGTGGCAACTTCAGTCGTGCCAGGTGCTGTTGTGGCAACTTCCGTTGCGGCTGGTGTTGTTGGAGCGCATGCCGGCAGAACCATCGCAGCCACTAACAGGATTGATACTACTACTAACAACTTTTTAAACATTTTTCTCCTCCATTGCTTAGAATAGATACTTGAAAATACCGCTTTCTGTTTTTTTTGAAAAAATCACCTCCTTCCTAAATTTTAAACAATCTACCGCTTAACTTGACTTTTCCTCAATGCGATTGTTTTCTCTCCAGCAAAATGACAGGCAACGTAGTGCCCTTCTTCTATCTCACTCCAGGTTGGTCGCCATTCGGCACAAATCTTTTGGGCCAGCACACAGCGTGTTCTGAAGCGGCAACCCGAAGGAGGATTAACTGGTGATGGAACATCTCCCTCGAGAATGATGCGTTTTCGTTTTTCCTCAACCAGCGGGTCGGCGATCGGCACTGCAGAAAGGAGCGATATGGTGTAAGGATGCAATGGATTATTATATAACTTTTCACGGGTTGATAATTCTGCGAAGATCCCCAGATACATCACAGCAACTCGGCTACTGATATGCCTTACCATGGACAGATCATGAGCAATAAATAAATAAGTAAGTTGAAGCTTTTCCTGTAATTCCTCAAGTAAATTCACCACTTGTGCCTGGACAGATACATCCAAAGCTGAAATGGGTTCGTCGCAGATAATGAGCTCAGGATTTAATGATAGAGCCCGGGCAATTCCGATTCGTTGCCTTTGCCCACCGGAAAATTCATGTTGATAACGATCTATATAAGCTGGATTTAATCTGACCAAATCCAATAATTCTTTCACTCTCTTGAGGTTTTCAGCTCCTTTGGCAATATCATGAACGATCATCGGTTCGCCAATGAGATCTCCAACGGTCATCCGCGGATTCAGGCTGGCGCTGGGATCCTGGAAAATCATCTGCATATTTCGACGCAAGGTTCGAAGTTTTTCACCCCGCATCTTTGTCAATTCTTGACCTTTAAATTGCACAGACCCGGATGTAGGTCGATAAAGCTGTAAGATCGTCCGGCCAGTGGTGGATTTTCCACACCCGGATTCACCGACCAAACCGAGGGTCTCTCCTTTGTGCACCTCAAAACTTATGTCATCGACTGCATGAACCTGTCCAACCACACGTTGGAACACCCCTCTCATAATCGGAAAATATTTGACTAGATTGTCGACTTTGAGAATAACATTATCGTTGTTCATACCCGGGATTTTCCAGTCTCAGTATCTACCCAACATGCAATTTTGTGATGAGGACCAACAGGATCCAGAGGGGGATTTTGCTGAAAACAGATATCGATTCGAAAACTACAACGCGGAGCAAAAGGACAAGTAGTTGCCTTACGATAAAGAACAGGGGGAATTCCTTCAATGGAATATAATTTTTCTCCCTCTTTCCCTGTTATGCTGGGTAAACTTCCTAGTAAACCAATGGTGTAGGGATGACGGGGATTGGCATAAAGATCTTTAACGTTAGCTTCTTCAATGATGTATCCAGCATACATCACTATAACTCGATCTGCAAGTCCCGCGATGATCCCTAAATCATGCGTGATCCAAATGATGGACATCCCTAATTTGGTCCGCAGCTCTTTTACGAGTTCAATAATTTGTGCCTGAATTGTTACGTCCAACGCCGTGGTAGGCTCATCTGCAATGAAAATCTGGGGTGAGCACGTTAAAGCCATCGCAATCATCGCCCGTTGTCGCATCCCTCCAGAAAATTGATGCGGATAATCTTTAATTCGTTCTTTTGGTTTGGGAATCCCAACCAAAGAGAAAAGTTCGGCAACGCGTTCGTTTGCTGCTTTTTCGGACATATTAAGATGAATCATTAAGGGTTCAGCAACCTGCTTACCAATTTGGATAACAGGGTTGAAAAAAGTCATTGGGTCTTGAAAGGCAATGCTAATCTGGTGCCCACGCACGCTACGTAATTGATCCATCGGCATGGCAAGAATATCTTTCCCCTGCATAAATGCTTTCCCGGCTATGATCTTTCCAGGAGGTGTTGGAATCAATCTGAGAATTGAAAGCACGGAAACACTTTTTCCACACCCACTTTCCCCTACAATTCCAAGTGTTTCACCTTCATTGAGTGTAAAGGAAACTCCGTTTACAGCATGTACAGTTCCTTCCCATGTCCGAAATGAGGTTTCAAGATCTTCTACACGTAATAGTTCATTCATGAAGGATATCCCTAATACCAGACTCTTTTGAAATCTTTGTTGTTGTTAGTTTATGAATTAAATTTTAAATCAGGACTAATTAAAAAATGATATCCTAAAATAATATTGATGTCAAGTAAATGCATTTTTTTAGGATTTATATCATATCTAAGATAAATTGATAGGTATATTTGTCTATAATCCGGGAGGGATGCCATTTGGGATTACATTTTAGAAAAAATTTCACTCAGGGAGTGCATCCCGTTCCGTAATCCAGGTTCTCCAGGTTGGCCAAGTCGCTTCGCGTACTCGTATCCATATTCATCCCGCATAAGTCAGGCCGGGTGCCTGCGATTTTGATGAAGTAGAACAGGGGAATGCTGGGCAGGTCGTTCGCAAGGATCGTCAGTGTTTGCGATTCATTTTGCTGGTATAGGCCAACGTCCAAACCTGAGTTTTCAGCCGCAACGCAAGCCTTGTCGTAATCGGGGTTGGAATACCCCGTAATATTTACACCCCCATGGGTGCTCCCCAGCCATTGGTTGGCTGCAGTAGGGATCTCTGGTGTTATATAAAGGAAGCAGGGAGGATCCCTATGGAAAGGTTCCCAATATGGCCCCCAGGCAAATTCTGCAAGATCATATTGCCTGCCAAATAGGATCCCATCCGGTGCTGCTGAATACATTTGGTCACGGGAGAGAAATGTCAGTTCAACTTGTATTCCGCATTGCCCCAGGGAATCTGCCATCGCCTGGGCGAAAGCCTTGCGGGTCTCAGCCGTGGTTGTGATGTATTTGACGGTCAGATTCGTTCCATCCACCACATTGGTAACGCCCTGGGCCACTCGTGGCGTGGCAGGATTATTATCATTATCCTTCCAGCCAACCTGTTCCAGCAATTGGCTGCCCAAGGCAGTGTCAAAGGGCAAGGGTGTGATGGATCCATCGTATAAGGGGAATTCAGGAGGCAAATAATTATTAGGAACAGCTGACAAGCTATTAAAGAGGGAGGTAACCGTTTGTTCGCGGTTCAAGCAATAGGCAAACGCCTGTCTTACTCGTTGATCACCAAAGAAATCCGGTCTGTCAGTTGCAGCGTTGTAACCATTATCATAGCTGGCGGGTTTAATGTTGAAATCAAGATGCTCCCACTGGGTTTCCATGCCTACATATAAGTTGATCTTCTTATCCAGTTCAGCCCGCCTGGCTTCTTCATAGTTCCCTTCCCAAAGCGTCGTCTGATCAGCAATATCGCATTCACCGCTCAAAAGTCCGCTGATATTGTTGTTCGTTTGAGCACCTATGAATCGATAAACAAGGACATCAAACTTGGGTAATCCTTCTCCGGCTCTGAAGTATTTCGGGTTCTTGACCAGGCGGATATGATCTCCGGTCACCCACTCATCGATGATGTAAGGTCCCCAACCAACCGGTTTGAGGTTTGCCTCCGGCGTTGTTTGAAGTTGGGCAGCAGTGAATCCGCTCCAGAGGTGTTCGGGTAGCGGGATCCAGAAATAGTCATCCAGGTAGCGGGTGACCATACCGGGTTTACTGATCCATTGGACAGTTCGCTCATCGAGAGCCTGGTAGCTTTCCGTCTGGCTGATGGCAATCTTCGTTACCGGGCTGGCAGGATCTGCTGCCAGGTGAAATGAATACACAGAATCGCTTGCAAGTAAAGGAGAACCATCCGCCCAGAGAATTCCGGGTTTAAGGACAAAATTGGCGACGATCCGATCCATGCTGAGGGCAGATTTTCCATCCCAAGTGATGGCACAGGTATTACTCGTGCACCCACTCGGAAATACGTTCGCTCCCGCAGCCAGCGTTACCGGGTTACCGTTTTTATCGACTACGATGTCTCCGGCTTTCACTTCGATCGGTTGAAACGCCGCGCTTTGATCACCGAAATTGGGTATCTTCTCCAGGATGACCGGCACAGATTGATAATTCACAATGTCTACGGGTCCATCATAGATGGATTCAAGGATGCTCCACATACTGAAGCTGTTCTCCTTATATATGTATAAAGAAGATGGCTCCTCACCAAGACAGATGGTCAAAACCCTTTTTTCAGGCTGGGTGGGCGTGGGGGAAACCGAGGGCGTGGGCGTTGCAGGTGTGCTCGTAGTGGATGGAATAAGACTGCAGGCTGTGGCAAGCAAGGAAACAACCAAGATGCCCAGTCCAAATCGAATCGGTTTAATACTTTTCATGAAGTGATCTCTCCACCACCGATTATAGTTGATGTCACCAACTACCCAAACCGGATTTTCAAATAGGATTCATACCTGCTTGGGTCAAGCTTCCCTTGTTCCAAGGCTTGTCTTACCGCGCAACCGGGTTCATTTCGATGAGTGCAATCATTGAACTGGCAAGCCTTCACCAGGTCGCGGATTTCAGGAAAATAACCATCCAATTCTTCGGGTTGGGTATCCCATAGCGACAAGGATCTCAACCCTGGCAAATCAGCGACAAATCCTCCGTTCTTCAAAGTAAACATTTCCCGCACATTGGTCGTGTGTTTACCTTTGGAAGTCACATCTTTTACTTTTCCTACGATGAGCCCCAGACCAGGTTGGATAGCATTCAGCAAGCTTGATTTTCCTGCTCCGCTTGGCCCGGCAAAACCGGAGATTTTTCCTTTCAACCGGTTGTTTAGCTTTTGAATTCCCACCTGTTCTTTGGCAGAGGTATACACTACCGGGTATCCCAGCCTTTCGTAAAGACCAAAGATTTGTTCTGCCCTTGACTCTTCAACCAGGTCTATTTTATTGGCAACAATCAGGGGTGGTATTTTTTCTTTTTCACTGATTACCAGGAAACGGTCGAGCATACCCAAATGCGGTTCAGGTTGAGCACAGGCAAACACCAGGACAATCTGGTCTGCATTCGCCAGCATGATTTGACGATAGATTCCTTTGGGGGTGGGATCCATCCGCACCAGGGCATTATGTCGGTCATCGATCGATTCAATGATTCCCCGGTCTTCTTCCAGTCGTTGGATCTTAACTTTATCCCCCAGGGCGATAAAATCCCCGCCGTAATCGATTTTCTTTAATTTTCCACGGATCCCGCAAATAACAATTCCGGTTGCCGTCTGGACTGTGTAAAACCCAGACTGCAACCGGATGACCCAACCCTGTTCCAAATGATCAGAAATCATGAATGTTTTTTTAAGGCTGTTGCGTTCCTTCGGGAGTGGGCGTCTTGGTTACCCAAAAGGAAGACTCCCAGGGAAAAAGAATAGGAGAAATTCCATAATATGAACTTACAATTCGCCTGAAAATGGGTGCAGCCACATCTGAGCCTTCCCCGCCGAATTCAACAAGCACAGCAATAGCGATATCGGGCTTGGTCTCGCTCCCGGTGCTGGTGTATCCACTAAACCAGGCATGAGAAGCATTGGGATCAGAAGTTGAAGCTGTGCCGGTCTTTCCGGAAATGTTTAACCCGATTCCCAAAAAGCGGTTATATGCCGTACCTCGGTTGTTTGCTACAACCTGGCGTAACGCATCCTGGATGATTTTGAGGTTTTGCGAGCTCACAGGCAAGGTATTCCTTACTTCGGGTTGGAATTGATAAGTCGTTTCTCCGTTGGGCGTTGTGACTTTATCAATGATCTGCGGGCGGTAAAGGGTCCCACCATTTCCCACGGCTGCCATGAAATCCACCACTTGCAAAGGGGTCACCAACAAAGCACCTTGCCCAATACCCTGTTGCACGGCATCCCCATCATTTTGGGGAATCGGGACGCTGCCTGAATCCTCTGCCACCTGGTCAATCCCCGTAGCTTTTCCTAATCCAAAACCTTGCGCCATGTTCACTACAAAATTGGCACCTTTTTGCCGGTACAGGTCCAGGGCAATATGGTAGAAATAAGTATCACAAGATCTCATTAATCCTTCGGGGAGAGTCAGCAGCCCGCTGGGATCAACCCCCTTTTCAAAGGTCCAATCATGAAAAGTCTGTCCCGGAAGTTCGGTGAAGTCATATTGGCAATTGTAGGTAGTTGCTGGTGTATATAATCCACTCTCCAACGCGGCAGCAATTACCGGGACTTTAAAAACCGATCCCAAGGGATAAAGGCCCTGAGTGGCCCGGTTGAGCAAACGCTGACCGCCATCATTTAACAAATTGGCTAAATCCGCGCTGTTTTTATTGTTCGGATCGAACAGATTCGGATCGATGCTGGGGGTGGAAACCATGGCCAGGATCTTGCCAGTATTTCGTTCCATCACCACCACGGCACCCGTCAAACCGATCATGGCATTCTGAGCTGCAATCTGCAGGTCTTTGTCAATGGTAGTATAGATATCCTGTGAGGGCTTGGCGTCTGACTGGAGGATGCGCGATACGATTTTTCCATCTGGCGCCACGATATACACAGATGCGCTGGGTGTACCCGCCAGGTAGGATTCTCCCCACTTTTCCAAGCCTGCGCTTCCCACCTCTTCGTCCCCGGTGTAACCCATGCGCTTGTAGGCATCCACGCTTTCAGGTGGGATCCCGAGAACATAACCAATCACCTGAGGAGCAATCCCTTGCTGATCATAATATCGACCGGAATAATCACTGATCACCAAACCGTTGAGCTGGGTCAGCAGGTCATAGACTTCCTGCACTGATGCACCGGAGGCTTCCCCGATGGAAACGTACCAGCCAGCGTTGCTCTCTTCGATAATCGATTGGACAATGGTCTTGGGAATTCCTGTCAGGTTGCTAAGGTAATAGATAAGCGTATCTTTTTGTTCGTCAACCACCTGATCCGGGACCACCCCCAACGCCACTGCATCCATGTTGGCTGCTATGATCTGTCCATTCCGGTCATAAATATTCCCTCGGGACGGGAATTTCACATCCAATTGAAGGTGGTTGCCACCTTTTAATTCCGGGAGGATCAGTCCTTCTTCCCAGGCAACCTTCCAGGTCCCGTTTTCGAGGGAAAGGTTCATCTGCATATCCCGGCTGAAATCTCCGAACAGGTTGCTTTGAAAATTCACCCGGTAGGCAACCTGGGCTGAAACTGGATAGGTCAAAGCAGAGAGAACGCTAAAATCCATATCTTTCAGGGTGAGGTTGTAAATGGTGTCCTGGTATAACTTGCTGAATTGGTCCGCTGAAAAGGCATCTTTACTGACCCCGTTCAGCATGGCATACATGCTGGTGAAATCATTTGCTTTCCAATACCCAAGGTACTCTTCCACGGCAGCTTTGGCATTCGGTGCGGGTACTTTGGTTTCCACCGGGGCGGGTAAAGTCCCGCTCGGCGGCGTCACCGCTACAGCGGTTGGACCGGTAGCAGTCGCGGTCTTGCATCCGTTGAGCAAAATGCCGATGGAAAGTAAAATCGATATCCCCTTAAGCAGGTTCGATTGACGTCCCTTTTTATCCAACATTCTCACCTTTAATTATTTTTGAGGTTACTGGACAATCATAATCCAGATTTTTCTGGCAAGTAAAGGGTACATCCAGGGGGGGAAAAACTCTCATTTTTGCCATGGTTCTTACCAAATGACATAAAGGAAGCCCCATCACGTTTGCCAGGCAGCCTCCGAAATCCTGAACCGGATGGAACCCTTTATGCTGAACGGCATAAGCTCCGGCTTTATCCAGCGGATCTCCGGTATCAATGTAATCCTGGATTTCCTTCTCAGTGTAGTCGCGCATATTTACTTGAGACGTGCAAAGGTCTTGCTGAATCTTCAATGATGCGGAATCTTCGACGAATAAGGCTGTGTGAACCAAATGGATTTTTCCCTTCAATTGCACAAGAAATTCTTTTGCCTGTTCGCTATTTTCCGGTTTGCCCAAGATTTTTCCGTCAAGGACTACAACGGTATCCGCTGCGAGTACAAATCCATTTTCTCTTACCTTGGAAACCACAACCACAGCTTTTTCTGAGCTCACTCGTTTTACATAATCCAGCGGAGCTTCTCCCGGTTTTTCATTTTCTGTAGTTAATGCAGGAAAAATCTCGAATGACCAACCGGTCCATTCCAGGAGTTGTTTTCTGCGGGGAGATTGGGATGCCAGGATAAGCATTAGTTGTGGATTCTATCACAAAGACTTTCCGGCGTTTTCTAGTAGGTTATCTGGCGTTTTAAACGCATATTTGATTTAAAATGAAGTCGAAATGTTTTCCAGAACAAAACCTCCTGCCACTTTCACCACTACCATCCTGGTCTTTTTTGTTTTGGCAATGTCTATATTTTCCGGGATGGTTGTTCTTGCGCAAACAACAACCCCTGTTGCGATTTCCTCTGTTGATATTTCTCATTTCCCCAGTGTTTCGGTTGATATTCAATTGTCAAGAGAAATCAACTCCCCCTTCCCGACCCTGGCAACCGATCAAG
>JBGQAS010000200.1:0-4681 GCA_041494435.1 Anaerolineaceae bacterium
CTTGTTCAAGGATACTGCGGCGCTCTTCTTCCACCTTATCCAGGCGGCGGGCATATTCAATATGCAACCGCTCGGTATCCAGTTTTGTCTTCTCCACCCTTTCGCGTGCCTTTCGGGCGGCATCCCTTTGGTGGTGGATCTCACCAAGTAGATCAACCGCTTTCAAATCGTTGGGGTCGAGCAATTGCTTGGCGTTTTCGATGATCTCATTAGGCAGTCCCAGCCGGCTGGCAATTGCCAGGGCATTGGAGCGCCCAGGCAAACCGATGGTCAAATGGTAGGTTGGGCTCAAGGTCTTAAGGTCGAATTCCAGGCTGGCATTGGTAACCCCGGGGGTGGAATGGGCATAGGCTTTCAGTTCCGGGTAATGGGTGGCCACCAGACTGGTAATGCCATTCCCCACCAGGTGGGTAAGGATCGCCCGGGCAAGGGCGGACCCTTCCTGGGGGTCAGTTCCGGCGCCCAGTTCATCCAGCAATACCAGGCTGTACCTTCCCGCCATGTTCAGGATGTGGATAATGTTGGTGATATGCCCCGAAAACGTGGAAAGGGATTGCTCGATGGATTGCTCATCCCCGATATCGGCGAAGATTTGTTTGAAATAACTAATCTGCGAACCGGATTGAGCTGGGATGTGCAACCCTGACTGCGCCATTAATGCCAGAAGGCCCACTGTTTTTAATGACACAGTTTTCCCGCCTGTGTTCGGACCGGTCAATACCACGCAAAAAGTCTGGTCGTCCAAGTCCACGGTGATAGGGACTACATGCTCCGCCGAGAGCAGGGGATGACGAGCTTTGGTTAATCGGATGGTGCTTCCGGGATGATGGGCTTCACCTGGTTTGTTGAATGGCACAAGTATAGGTTCGGATGCATGCAGGTCGTCGGCGTAACGGGCACAAGCTAGCACCAGGTCAAATTCAGCCAATGCGTCCAGCATGCCAATCAACAGGTCATGCTCCTCGCCGACCTTTGCCGAAAGCTCTGCCAGGATACGCCGAACCTCATTTTGTTCTGCAAGGATCGCTTCCTGCCAGGCATTGTTCAATTCCACGGTCGCCAGGGGTTCGACAAACAGGGTTGAGCCCGAAGAGGATTGGTCATGCACGATGGATTTGATCCTGCCTTTGAAATCAGTCCGCAGGGGGATCACGTATCGACCGTTGCGCTGGGTGATGATCGGTTCCTGGAGCAAGGGGGCATTGCGGGGGTCGTTGACCATGCGTTCCAGCTTGCTCATCAGTTTTTCATGCGCCAGGCGCACTTCACGCCGCAGGGCTCCCAGTTTTACGGAAGCAGAATCCATCACTTCCGCTTGTTCCGAGATACAACGAGTGATGGCTTCGATCAAACCTGAGGGGGGATGGAAGTTGACTGACAACTCGTTGAGCAGCGGATATTCGATGCGATTCTTTTCAAGCGCCCGCTCCAATTCCCTGCCCACCTGCATGGTCACTTTCACCGCCAGCAGCTCCGCCGGGTTGAGAACTCCCTGCCGCACCGCCACTTCCACCATCGGGCGGATGTCGGTGGTTCCACCTACGCTGACATCGGCGTTCACGCTCAGCAACTTGCGTCCCTCGCTGGTGAGTTGAAGCCGGTGGCGAGACTCCTCCAGGGAATCCGCTGGGCGCAAGGAAGTTGCCAACTCTGCCGAAGCCGAAAAGGAAGCATATCCTGCCAGCCGTTCCAGCACCTTGGGGAATTCAAGCACGGAGAGAGTTTTTTCGTCCATCGCTTGAAATTATACGCGGTATTCTTTGAGACGAGCTCCTGGAAGTCCTTTTTTCTGCAAAAGGTATAATCAAGATGCTAATTATTCATTTTCGCGGAGGACTTGAAATGAATGTCTCAACTTACAAACAAACCGCGTGGAGCTTAAAGGATTTGTACCCGTCGGCTCAATCGCCGGAACTGGAAGCTGCTTTCAAGAAGGTAGAGCAGGGGGTGGAGGAATTTGAGAAACTGCGCCCCAAACTCACCGAGAAAATCACCAACACTGATTTCATGACCATCGTCAAGAAAATGGAAGAAACCGAAAAGATTACCGTACGGATTTTTTGCTTTTCCCAGCTTTTGTTCAATGCCAATACCCAGGACCAGGTCGCCCAGGCGCTCACCGCCCGCGTGGACCAGTTTGTGGCGGATATGTCCAACCGCATCCTCTTCTTCTCCTTGTGGTGGAAGGATCTGCCCGATGCCCAGGCCAACAAGCTGATGAAAGACAGCGGAGATTACAAATATTGGTTGGAATCCATTCGTCATTTCAAACCCTTCACCCTCACAGAACCGGAAGAGAAAATCCTCAACATCAAAAACGTCACCGGGTTCAATGCGCTCAACACGCTTTACTCTGCCATCACCAACCGCTATGTGTTCAAGGTGGAAATCGATGGCAAAGTCCAGGAACTTACAAGGGGTCAATTGATGATGCACGTCCGTGGTGAAGACCCGGACTTGAGAGCCCGCTGTTATAAGGAACTCTACCGCGTCTATGGTGGCGACGGACCCATTTTGGGGCAAATGTACCAGACCGTTGCCCGTGACTGGCGAAATGAGAACGTCGGGTTGCGCAAGTACTCGACCCCTATTTCCACTCGCAACCTCGTCAACGACATTCCCGATAGTGTGGTCGATACCCTCCTGGATGTTTCCAAGAAAAACACAACCGTCTTCCAGCGCTTTTTCAGCCTGAAAGCCAAGTGGCTGAAAATGGACCGAATCCGGCGTTACGATATTTACGCCCCGGTTGCCAAGTCAGATAAGCCATACTCGTTCGAAAAAGGCTCCGACATGGTGCTGGATACTTTCCACGGGTTCGACCCGAAATTTGCCTCCATGGCCGAACGTGTATTCAAGGATAACCACTTGGATTCTGAGGTACGCAAGGGCAAGCGCGATGGCGCCTTCTGCCAGACGGTGGTCCCCGAGCTGACTCCCTGGGTGCTGGTCAATTACCAGGGGAAAGTGGATGATGTTTCCACCCTGGCGCATGAACTCGGTCACGCCATCCACTCCATGTCTGCGGAGCACCACACCTATTACACCCAAAATTCCTGCCTTCCCCTCGCTGAGACCGCCTCCACTTTTGCCGAAATGCTGTTGGTGGAAAAGCTCCTTAAAGAGGAAAGCGATGAAGCCGTTCGACGGGATGTTCTCTTCCGCCAGGTGGACGATGCCTATGCAACCATTCAGCGCCAGTCCTTCTTTGCGCTGTTCGAAAAGGAAGCTCACGACATGATCAACAACAACGCCCAGGTGGATGAGCTGTGCACTGCCTATGCCAAGAACCTCAAGTTGCAATTTGGTGATGCCGTGGAAATCAGCGATGAGTTCAAATGGGAATGGGTCTCCATCCCCCATATCTATAATGTCCCCTTCTACGTATATGCTTACGCCTTTGGCCAGTTGCTCGTCCTATCCCTGTTCAGCCAATTCAAGAAGGAAGGCGATAGCTTCAAACCGCGCTATATGAAGATCCTTTCCACGGGTGGTGCACAGGCTCCGGTGGAACTTCTCAAGGATGCTGGTATCGATATATCCAAGGCTTCCTTCTGGCAGGGTGGTTTCGATGTGGTCAGTGAACTGGTTAAGCAGCTCGAAGCCATCCCGGTGAAATAACGAGCCTATGTCCAGGGAACGCAATCGCAAGGAAAAGGTCAACCCGCGCCTTGAGTTCCTCAAGGGAGCCGACACCATTACACGCCAGGATTGTCCCCCTGCCCCAAAGATAAATGCGTGCTGCACGGTCATTGTGAACCCTGCACCTCTTATCATGAAGCCAAGAGGCAACGACCTTATTGCTTGAGAAAATAACTTGTAGGATAGTTTTGTAGCATCCCAGCGACGCTGGGATGCTACATTTTATTATTGGAACAACAAAAAACTCCCGAGTTTTCCGGGAGTTTTTAGAATCCTGCAGTAAGGTTGGTTTCGTTTATTCTTCCGCGTCGACCGATTCGATAGATTCTTCTTCGGCTTCCACAATTTTCTTGTCCAGCAGTTGTACGTTGGCAACGATCACCTTGGTGAAATAGCGCGTTTCGCCGGCACTTTCGTATTTGTCGGTCTTAACCCGACCTTCCACATACACCAGGCGACCTTTTTTCAAATACTTCGTGCAGATTTCTCCCAATTTGCCCCAGGCTTCCAGGTTGAACCAGTCTGTGTTCTTCTTTGCCTCACCCCCGAATTTCCAGCGGTGATCCACTGCGATGCTGAATGTACAAACCTTGTTTCCTTTGGCTGTGCTGCGGGTCTTCGGATCTGCGCCCAGCCGACCGATCAACTCAATCCGATTAAGGGTAGGCATTCTGTCCTCCTGTTACACCCATGTTTGTATGGTATAAAATAAGTGTATACCCGGTCCAAGGGGTGTCAAGCAAAAATTACCTTCTTTTATCGAGGAATTAAATGTACTTTGCCATCGAAGGGGTCATAGGGGTTGGCAAGACCACCCTCGCCCGCCTGTTGCAGAAATCTTTTGATGCTGAGCTCCAGTTGGAAGTGTTCGAGGAAAATCCTTTCTTGAGCAGTTTTTATGGAGACCGGGCGCGCTACGCTTTTCAGACTCAGATCTTCTTCCTGCTCAGCCGGTACCATCAGCAACGGCGCGCCATCCCTGAATTGGTTGCTGCAGCCAAGAACGTCATCACCGATTACACTTTTGAAAAAGACGCCC
>JBGQAS010000301.1:0-3241 GCA_041494435.1 Anaerolineaceae bacterium
CTACCCACAGTAGCAGGCGTCTGGGTGAATGTTGTACCGTCAACCGTACCCCCGCTTAAGGTAAATGTGCTCGAGGTGCCGGCAGCCGGAGCTGTGCAGGTTCCATTGGTGAAGTAGCTGAAAGTTACTGGACCGGTCGGGGTAGCCCCACTGCCAGTGATGGAAACGGAGTCATGCACTGTGGAACCCACTTCTACCGGAGTCACCACTCCATGGCTGGCATCATGGATAGCCGTTGTTATCGTAGGAGTCCGAAGCAATGTTACAGTTGAACTTGCAGTGTTAGAGGTAACGGAGGATCCACCAAAAAAGGCACTTGCTGTGGCTGTGTTTGTATGTAAACCGGCGCTGACATCCCCTGCTGTTATATTCCGTGTGCCAGTGCAGGGCAGGCTTTCGCCTCGATCCAACACGCTATCCAGGTCACCCACGGTGTTGACATTGGGACAAGAGACGGTGATTTCAGGATCACTCACCGCAAACGGAGCTATCAGGGGAGTTTGACCGGAATTTGTCAGGGTAAAGGTGTACGTTATTGGTTGTCCTGCAGCTGTAAAAGTGGTTGGATTGGCAGATTTGGATAAGGAAAGACCCGAGGAGAATTGACACCCAGTAATGGTCACGTTATCAAGGCGTAAAGCACTACTAGTCGAAGATCCTCCAAAAGCAACAAAACGAAATGCAGTATTAGCATCATTATTCAGCGAAGTCTGTAAAGACAAATCGTGAGAATAATTCGCCCAAACTGTGGAGACACCATGGGTAGATCCATCTTGGGTGAAGGTCGAACCGTCACTGGAATAGAAGAAACTCAGACTTGCAGGACCATTGCTATCATTCCGGGAAGTGTGGAAAGATGCACCTAATTGGTAAAATCCCTCGGTGCTCAATTTAAATTGAACATAAAAGGCAGAGTCAAACGGATTGGGCCAGTTTGTATATGAAATACCCGGATCAGGATTGCCACCTGCTGTAAAATCCGGTCCCGTTACACTCGCCGAAGTAATGGTAGGAGTACCATCCGTATTGTTGGTTGAGGGATTGGTGTTACTCGAACCAAAATCCCAAGTTGCAATGGGAGAGGGACTGCAACCGGGAGGATTAATCACATTCAATGATCCCTGAATTGCGGTAACAGGAAAATAAGTCCACAAATCCAACGCTTTCCAGTTTCCAAATCCATTCCCCGTGCCATCGCCAAAGGCACGCTGGCTTGAGGATGTATCAAACCCACTGGTTTGATCGCTATGGTTGGTAGCAGGAGGGTTAACCCCATTGGCATCACCAGGGAGGGTAGCTCCGACTGTACCTACCTCAACACCCGTCAAAACCCGATACCCTCGGTCGTCATAAAAAGCAGTATGGCAGTTGATATTGAAAGGGCACACCCCGCCGAGGGGATTTAGCAGGGTAATTTCCGGACCCCCATTTGGGCTATTTTCGGCATCCAGCAATGGAAAGTGGTATTCACCAGCATGGAAAATAACTTTATAAGGATAGTTGTTTCCTACTGGGAAATAGTTGCCTTGATTATCCTTGCCATCCCAGATAATCGAATTGGATCCAAGATATGATTCACTCAAAACGCGGCGATTGGAAGGCAAATCTGGTGTGAAATCCGTCCCATCACGGCTGATGATTATTTCACTAATGCCACCTACGTTCCCCGTATAAGTAAATGTACCCCCGACAGGTTGATAACCCGTATTGCCATAAGCAGAACCATTGTAAGCAACATTATTAATCGAAGGAGTTATGGGTATGGGTAAAATACTCGCAGGCAAGTCGGATGCCAGGCGTGGATCATTGAAAAAAATCTTGGCAGTAGCTGGAGACAGAAGCACTCCACCTGCCGGCGAACTTAAGAAATTATTAGGATACACCACGTCGTGATATAGCGGTGTCTTATGATCAGGGTCCAAATAGCCAACGCGGTTGCCATAGAAAATAAATCCATTGGGATCGAGAGCATTCATATCGATTCGATAAACATAACCATCTATAGTAACCGCATAAAGAGAGGAATAGACTTGAAATCCAGCGCCATTGCCACCGGTTATTTGAGCCAAATAATCCACAAAAACCCGGCCTGGCTTATCTGCACCAGTTTGTGGATCGCTTGTACGGACAGTGATATCCCAAACCGAAACTCCACTATTCTGAGTCGCATCGATGACTGGCAGATTTATTGTCCCCGCTGCGCCGTCTCTATCTGCACCCGGGCCATCCGGACCATACATGGCTATCCAGTAAGTGCCTGTTCCACCTGCAGGGACCTGGTACACACAAGGGATATACCCGCCATCCGTCCCACCATTTCTCGTTGCTCCCTGGAGTTCCATCGGGCGGGTTGACGCTGGTGAGCCTGTTACACGCAAGACACCCAACCCCCCATTTGTGCTGCATCTATATGTTGGTGTAATTCCCGCCAAAGTGGCTGGGGCAATTTGTGAACTCGAAATCAGCCCCTCTTGGTAAAGCACGATGTCTCCCAATCCAAGCCCCATACCGCTTGATCCCATAAGGATATATTCGCCTTCCAGCGCATATACCCTAAAGAATGTGCGGCGGTACAGGCCAGCAGTGGTGGTTATACGCCACTCTGTCAAGGCACGTTTGCCATTGGGTGGTTGAGGGTATAGATTCCCACTACCCTCACCTTGAACAGATTGGACTCCTGAAAAAAGTAGAGCGAAAACAATTAAGAGTAGGAAACCAGTGCGGACAAAACGAATATATGAAGATGACGGCTTACTTGGCAGGAAGGTTATTCCAATAAAACCCATAAGCTTGTTTTTAATTGATCTCAATAGCGAGCGGTTCTTAGATTGTTTTCGATAAGAGATAATCACCGTTAGCCCTCTACCGACATTATTTGCACAAAACTTTATTAATATCTTCTTGTTGAAACTAGATACCTGTAATACCCGCTAATTGATCCAATAATAAAAATCCTTTCGCAAAAAAACGCGGAAGGATTAATGGCTATTCTTAAACCCAAGATAGGCGCAGGATGCACCCATAATGAATACATCGGCGATCTGCTTTAGTTCCAACCGTAAAGACATCGCCTTCTCTCCTCAAGATTATTATACAACCTTACAACTGCATTACAATTTTAAACAATTGCAATTGCATATTAAACCCAAAAATCCTCGGAGAATCCCGATTTGAGTCTTTTTATCCACAGATTTTCAGAATTACTTCAAATATTTTTCAAACCACCCCAAGATTGAATTCA
>JBGQAS010000471.1:0-2014 GCA_041494435.1 Anaerolineaceae bacterium
AATTGTTCAGCTACGGTCACACCTGCAGCACCTTCACAGGCGTCATCCTGAGCGTCGGAGGCAAGGGTGAACCCGTGTAGGGTTCCACCAAATTTCTCGATCGCCAAGTCCACGCCATTGAGCATGTCGGTTCCGTAGACGGCATAACCTCCCGCCAGCGCTGAAGACAGCCCGACTTTGAGGGTCTGTCCAGCCGGGATGACGATGCTTCCCCATGGATCTTCAGGTGCGCTCGTACTGCTCACGGATTCTGTTGCAGATACCTGGGTTTCAGGCGCCGGAGTGGCAGCAGAACTGCATGCCGAAACCAGCATTACAAATATTACAGATACAACGATCAAAAAACGGGTCTTCATTTCTTCTCTCCTCTTTCCTAATGATTCTTGAACGAATGTTTACACACACTTACACAGATCTCTTGCATGTCACGTTTTGTTATTGGTTTCCTGGCGCCTCCTAAAAAAAAGACCGCCACTGGTTGGGCGGTCTTTTGATTTTTTTCTTCAGGTGGATGGTCTTAGTTTAGTAAGACATCCTTTGCCGGCCAACCATGCGAGGATTCGCTCCCATAATCATCATATAGGAGTAGTAGGAGAGGCTGGCAATAAGGATGTAGGAATTAGTCATCAGTAGTTTGGTTTACATAGGTTTAATTTCGTCAATTATATGTGTATTGAGATATTTGTCAAGGATGACTTTCCACGGTAAACGAACTGAAAGTATAGCTTTGTAAATGATAAATTAACTGTGGACTCGGTACATGGACAAGTCTGCCGGCAAGCGCACTCCCGAAATTTCCATCAGACGCACCCGGGACAAATAGGCTGCTCCGGTCAATAATTGCATAGCTACATCAACCACATGCCGGTTCTGGGTCGATTCAAGATAAGTTCCCCGTACCCAGTCGTTGAATGCACCCATGGCTGGACCACACCAGATTTGATAATCCATCTCGCGATCTTTTTCACCATTGACCGCCCAGCGCGATGAAAGCCCCAGGTACCAGCGAAAAATCAAAGCCATCTTCGTGTGTGCATCTGCCACTGCCTGTTGCAATTGTTTAGGGTCACGTTGCGCGAAGAAGGTTTCTGTCTCGTTCCAAATGTCATCCAGTGAGCGTAGGAAAATTTGTGTCTCTAGTTTTTGCCTCTCATCTCCCGGTAAGTCTTCAATCGCATTGTAGCGTGAATACAATTCATAGAGCTTTTGAGCTCGTTGGGGAAAAAAGGTGCCAAGTTTGAGCACTTGAACCCTTACCCCCATTTCGAACATATCGGCAGCTGGCGCCATAGATATATCTGTGCTGGCAGCTTTTGCGAGTAAATCCCTGACAGGTTCCGACGTCCCGGATTCGACGCAAGCTTGGTTAACGGAGCCAGTGACGACGTAGGCGGCTCCCATCATAAAAGCAGCCAGGGTTGCCTCAGGGGTACTAATGCCGCCTGCCGCACCAATGCAAACCGGTACGGAATATTGCCGCACAGCCTGGATCTGGTTTCTTAACACCAGCATGGAGGGAATCATGCAGACCAAGGGGCGATTATCGGTATGCCCTCCGGAATCAGCTTCCACGGTAATATCGTCCGCCATGGGTACGCGCTGCGCTAATTCAAGCTGTTGGGGAGTAATCTTGCCCTCCTCCAACAACCGTTTTAGTAGATCAACAGGCGCCGGTTCCATAAAGCGTTTGGCTACTTCAACTCGGGAGAGCTTGGCAATGATGCGGTTGTGGATGGCCGCCGATCCGTCCGGGTTCTGGGTCAAACCAGCAGCACGATAGTGCACCAAGGGAGAGGTCATACCTAAAAATGCTGAGGCTTCCACTATGGTGATATGGGATTTCAGATACATTTCCACCAGGTTTTCTGCAAGCCCTGTCTCACTGGGACTATTGATCAGGTTAAAGGCATACGGTCCCTGGGGTAGTTCCTGTTGAACGGTGCGAATCGCTGCCTCTATACGTTCAAGTGAAAGACCTGCTGCACCGAAGGAACCCATCATCCCGGCCTTTCCT
>JBGQAS010000411.1:0-2384 GCA_041494435.1 Anaerolineaceae bacterium
AAGAGAAGTCGATATCACCGACCTCCTGAGACGACAACCCACCCGGATGAATGATGAATTGATTGGCAGTACTCTCGGTAATAAGACGGTATTGGTTACAGGTGCGGGGGGATCCATTGGAAGCGAGCTTTGCCGCCAAATTGCCCGTTGGAAACCCAAGCAATTGATTCTCCTTGGACATGGGGAAAACAGCATTTTTGAAAGTTTGTTGGAACTGACCGAAAGTTTCCCCGAATTATCCATCAAAGCGGTGATAGCTGATGTCCGCGATAAACCTCGGTTGCTGGAAGTTTTCGAGCAATATCATCCAGAGGTGGTTTTTCATGCTGCTGCCCACAAGCATGTCCCGCTGATGGAAGTAAATGTCGAAGACGCTGTCACGAACAACATCCTGGGGACTTTACACGTGGTGGAAGTGGCAACCTTCAGCAACGTGGAAAAATTTGTTTTGATCTCCACGGATAAAGCCATCCTTCCGGCGAACGTTATGGGAGCTACCAAGCGCGTTGCGGAGATGATCGTCTTGGATGCTGCCAATCGGACCAAGAAAGCATTTTCCGTTGTCCGTTTTGGCAATGTGCTGGGTAGCCGGGGAAGTGTAGTACCCCTTTTCAAGCGCCAAATCGCCCGGGGAGGACCGGTAACGGTAACCCACCCCAAAATGAAACGTTACTTCATGACCATCCCTGAAGCTGTATACCTGGTACTTCAGGCTGCCAGCATGGGCAAAGGCGGCGATGCCTTTGTCTTGAACATGGGGGAACAGGTCAAAATTGTCAATTTGGCCGAAGACTTGATCCGCCTTTCCGGATTAGAACCGGGCAGGGATATAGAAATCCAATTCACGGGGATCCGTCCGGGAGAGAAGTTGAGCGAAGACCTCAAGGACGATGGGCATGTCTTCAAGAAAACCCCCCATCCTGAGATTTTCAAGCTAAACGGACAGCAGAATCTCGAAGGCGAAAAACTTGCCAAGACTGTTGCCGAACTGATCCGGTTGGCAAGGGAGGGGGAACCCAAGGAGATCATCCGTCTTCTCGACAAAATGATCCCGGGTTCTCATGTAAGTTGCTTGCCACCACCCGAATTGACTTCCATCGATTAATGAGTGAATTAAGCCTGCCTCAGTGGAATGCATTCATCCAATCCCACCCGGATGCTCACATATTACAAACTGGAGCCTGGGGCGAATTAAAATCGCGGTTTCACTGGGAGCCTGTGCGTATCGCTTCAGATGATTCTGGTGCCCAGGTTTTGTTTCGGGCTCTCCCAGCTGGTCTGACCATAGCGTATATCCCCCGGGGTCCAGTGGGGCAGAAATGGGATCGTCTTTGGCCGGAGATCGATGCAGTTTGTCAAAAAAAGCATGCCATATTCCTCAAAATTGAACCCGACGTTTGGGAAAATGGTTTCACAATTATCAAAAACTGGCTGCCAAAAGGAATCCATCCTTCCAAATCCATCCAAGCAGCCCAAACGATTATCATCGATCTCACTCCTTCACAAGAAGAAATCATCAACAAGATGAAACCAAAAACCCGCTATAACATCCGGCTGGCAGAGAAAAAGGGGGTTGAAGTTCGATTTTCTGATGATATTCCCGGCTTTCATAAACTTATGGCCGTCACGGGTGAGCGCGATGGCTTTGGCATCCACAACCAGGCCTATTTTCAGGCTGCATATGATCTCTTTCAATCAGACTATTCCTGCAAACTGCTTATGGCTTACTTCGAGAATCAACCCATCGCAGGATTGATGGTTTACAAACAAGGAAAACGAGCGTGGTATTTATACGGTGCTTCCAATGAATTGGAGCGCAACCGGATGCCTACTTATTTGCTTCAATGGAAAGCCATGCTTTGGGCCAAAGAGGAAGGGTGCACAGAATACGATCTCTGGGGCATCCCAGATAGTGAGGAGAATGTCCTCGAAGCCAATTTTGAAAAAATCAATACAGGACTGTGGGGGGTCTACCGTTTCAAGCGAGGTTTTGGCGGACGAATCCAGAGGATTGCCAACACATATGACCGGGTTTACAAACCCTTGCTATATCGGGCGTATCAGGTCTATTCCCGCATTCGCTCCACGGGAGAAACTGCCTGATGGATGGAGTATCCTGGAATAATGCCCTAAAACGATTTCCGAACCCTCACATTCTTCAATCATGGGAGTGGGGGGAGGCAAAATCGATTTTTGGCTGGGAGATGGAACCCATTTCCTGGGGTAAGAATTCTACTAAACCGGATGCAGTCGGTTTGTTGCTTCAAAGGAAAGTAAGGCTCGCCAGGTTCCTTCCAGGATTGAGTGTATGTTACATCCCACGCGGACCCATTCTGGATTGGAAAAACTTGGATCTTGTCCGTTCCGTGCTCAGAGATTTGGAA
>JBGQAS010000349.1:0-2851 GCA_041494435.1 Anaerolineaceae bacterium
AACCGAAGGGGAAAACGTATGTGAAATACACCGGATGGGAGACGGAACAACACACCGCCAACCTGCTGGTGGCACGGGTGACGACCCATCGCTATACAAACTTTGAAAGGCACGAATTCTTTGTCTGCAACGGTTGCGCGGGCAAGCGATGGCTGATCGTGGAGGGGATTTTTGCTGTGCTGGCGGTGATCCTGGCATTGTTCATAGGACCGGCATTCAGAGATGATCCGACCAAGGCTGGAATGTGGACGTTTGCCATTTCGTTTTTTATTTTCTTCATTTTGTTCAGCCCGCTTTTCTTGAATTTTGGGAGCAAGTTTACAACAAGACTTAAAAAAGGCAATCGTGGTATTGAAGTATTTTCGGAAGGGGACTATAAGAACATGACGAAGACTAAAAACTGAGGTAGGAATCCTTGCCCCTTCTGCCTTCGGCATCTCCCCGCCCCCTCCGGCTTCGCCACCTCCCCTACCCGGTTTGTGGGCATCCTTTGCGCCTAGAGCGTGTTTTTGCTCAGGACGCACAGGACTTCTTCTACTTGGGGGATACATTCAATAGCCAAGATTTGGATCGTACACCGCGAGATAACGGAGTTACGAGCAGGTGTCAGGGTAGGGGCATTTGCACCGACCGTCAGGCAGCATTTATTGATACGGTTATTATCGGCCCCGCTGACCCTTTTTCTTCACCAATGACTTTGAGGCCAGGTGCATAAGTTTCAATATCCTGTGGATGCTTGATGCCAAATTCCCAGGCCAGATCCAGACCCCAATCCAGCCTGGAGTGCAGGCGGATAAATTTTTTCAAAATTCCCTTCGTGTATTTCTCAGGGACCATGTCCAGGACAAGCTGCGACCGGGTAAACCTTTCTCCCATTTCCCTAAAAAGCCTGGCAGCATCGGGGTGAGGGAACCACATGAATAGTCCTTCGGCAATCAGGAGGAAATCCGTGTTCCCCTGCCTGGTTACATTATCGATCCATGAAGTATCCAATGCCGAACATCCAATTACTTCATACCCGAGTTGATCCTTCAGGAGCTCTTTTTTCAGCTTGATCACTTCGGGAAGGTCTATTTCAATATAGCTACACTTTTCATTTTCGATCCGCCAGAACCGGGTATCAAACCCGCAGGCAAGGTTGATCACCGTGCAATTTGGATGGCCTGCGATGAAACGATTGGCAATGCTGTCGATAGACTTCCCTCTCTGTGTGCCTGATTTTGCATCCCGTGCTGCGATTCCTTCATACATCCGTTTATGCTTGTCGATCCAACGCTTGTCTTCTCCGGATGCCATGGACATCAGTCTTTCCAAACAGAGAACTGACATTGGGTCGTCGAATTCCAGGTTATTCTTCTCTGATTCAACAGCACGGCAGATCAACAAAAGTACGGCTGTTCGCGATACCTGGGATAGGTCCATGATCGATCTCCTCTGCCCTCTAATAACGAATATTTGGTCTGGCAACCGCTAAACCATCATTCAACCAGATAAACATATATTATGCCGTTCATGGATGATATTCAATCCCGCAGTCGTAGTTCGCTGGAAGTGATGTTAGGGCACGCTATTTGGCGTTAATCATCCCCGCTGAACGCGTGGACGGCGATTTTGTCAATCAAACCTGGGAAGATTGGAGCAAAAAAGAGTCCAAGCTTGTGCCTCGGCGACATTGCCTCGCGTCTCCGCTTGGCTGCTGCCTTGAGAATGAGCCGTGCACACGCCTCTGGCAACATCGCACCTTGCTCTTGGGCAGCGATGTTGCCAACAGGTCTTCCGTCTGCCCCGAGCGCTCTGGCGGTAATGCCGGTGGCGACCCAATCGGGATAGATCGACGTCACGCTTACGCCGCTCTTTGCAAGCTCGACTCGCAGAGTGTCGAAGAAACCGACCAAGGCATGCTTACTTGCACCGTAGCCGCAAGCGTAAGGAGTTACAAACTTGCCTCCTCCACTGATGATCACGACAATGCGGCCCTTCGTTGCCCTTAAGTGCTGGAGTGCATAATGTGTGCAATACACGCTTCCCCAAAAATTGACGCGCATGATCGTCTCCATGAGAGTCAAGTCGGGAAGCTCGTCAAACCTCGCTCGCATGCCCATTCCGGCGTTGTTGATCAGTGTGTCAACCCGGCCATACTCCTCAATGGTCCGTCCAATAAGAGCCTTGCACTGGGACTGGACCGAGACATCAGTAGTCACAGAAATTGCCTTGCCTCCTCGGTCACGGCAAAGGCCAGCTACCTTGTCAAGCTCGTCAGCACTGCGGGCTGCAAGGACCAGCCACGCACCCTTTTCGGCGAGCTGCAAAGCAAGATGGCGTCCGATCCCATGCGAAGCCCCTGTCACGATAACTGAATTCTGGAGAAACGGCTCTTGTTGCATATCAACATCCTCCTGGCAAGACGCTGCCCAACTATGATTCAACAAATAAGACTTCTATAGCATACACTTTAAGCATAATATACAATTCATTCAAGGGATGGTCAACAAAGAAACAACCCAAATATAAAAATGGATTCATGGCCAATGCCAGACATTTTTTTATTATGCATTTGTTTCACGCAGGCGAACAGCCAGGTGAGGGAGATATTGGATTGGGGCAGACCCGGGCGAATTGCCCACGCAGAACCCGGAATAAAAACCCTTTCGGTTTTACCCCGCCCCCTCCGGCTTCGCTACCTCCCCTGCCGTATTGTGGCATCCCTGCTCAGAGTTTTCTTCTACTCAGAGCAGGGTTAAAACGACTTAAAGAAGAGAAACTTGACATGATCAAAATTTTTTTGGATTCGTTTTTGGTAAATTCGAATAGAAACGAATATTTTTGAGAATGACGAAGTCTATATGGTTGG
>JBGQAS010000406.1:0-2408 GCA_041494435.1 Anaerolineaceae bacterium
GGTGAGGTAAAGATCCTGGGGAGTGGATTCTATCAATCGCCGGATGATTTGGCTGGCAATCCCCTGGTGTTGCGCTTCCGGGATTACTGCGATGGACGCCAATTCGAGCACTCCATCCCGATGAACCTTGATCTGCCCGCAGCCCAGGAAGATTCCTTCTGAATCTTCAGCCACAAGGAAGTGCTCCCACCTTAAATCCATGGGGTTGATGTGTACCAGGTGGATCAAATCATGAATGGTTCGGTCATCTGCCCAGATTGCTTTGCGTAGGATGACTTTTGGTTCCTTATCCATGTTTACTTGGATGCTATATTTTGCCGGATGCTACCAGGATGGTGAAAATGGTCACGAAGCTGTGGATCAGGAACGGATACAACACAGACCTCGTCCGCCAGGCCACCCATCCAAAAGCGAAACCGCCAAAGATGGTAGAGAACGTCTCCAGCGAGGGTTTGCCCAGGTGAGCAAGAGCAAAGGGGACGGCTTGCAGCCATAAGGCATTTCCCCCGAACCTCTTTTCATATCCAAATAAAAGGAACCCCCGGGTGATGAATTCCCATCCGATCATCTCCACCAGGATTGGGATAAAAAAGAGTGGTGTAAACCGATTTGCATAAAAACTCTGCAAAGCAGGACTGGCCTTTACCGCCCAATACAGGATCGGTGCTGAAATGACGATGGCTCCAACGGTAATGATCAAACCTGCCTTCCAATCCCCCAGGCGCAACCCGTATTCCTTGGGGTTCTCCCGGAATACCAGCACAATGACGATCAAGGGGAGGACGGTGTATTCAACCAGCCGTTCCAGGAATGGGTAAGGTGTAAATGAATAGCTGTACGCCAGGATGATGAGTAAAGTGGAAAGGATTGTGATAAGTGCAATCTGCCAATCGATCTTTGGGATCGAACGTTCGATACTTCGATATGATTGGCGCAAGAATTTGCTCATCAAATTTTTTCCCGCCTCGCCGTTCTATTTCGCTAGAAGTTCTTCCAAAATGGTCCGGGCAAGTTGGGGATCAGCTTTCCCGCGCATCTTCTTCATCACCTGCCCCACGAACCAGCCGATGAGCGCCACTTTTCCGCTTTTGTAAGAAGCTACTTCATTCGGGCTTTCTGCAATCACTTCCTGGCAGGAGGTTCGAATGGCGGCATCGTCTTTCACCACTCCCAATCCCTCGGCTTCCACGATCTCCTTGGGGGATTTCCCCGTTTGTTCGATCTTTTCCAGCAACGATTTCGCCGTGGAGGTATTGATCTTGCCCGCATCCACCAGTTGGATCAATTCCGCCAGGTACGCAGGCGTGGTTTTAAGTTGATCAACCGGGATGTTTTTGTCATTTAGCATTCGCAGGATATCGTTCATCAGCCAGTTGGAAACTTTCTTCGGATCTCCGCCATAAACCTTCACAGTCGACTCGAAATAATCGGAGAGTTTCCGTTCCTGGGTGAGGATGTCAGCATCGTAAAGGGGAAGCTGGTATTGATCCATGAACCGTTGGCGCCGTTCCAGGGGTAGCTCGGGCAAATCTTTGAGGATATCTTTTCGCCAGGTGTCATCCATCAGGATGGGTAACAAGTCAGGCTCGTGGAAGTAGCGGTAATCCGCTTCGGTTTCCTTGGAACGCATTTTCTTCAGCTTGCCCTGGTCTTCGTCCCACTCCAGGGTCCAGGCTTCGATCTTGTGTCCCGCTTCCACCTCGTGGATTTGGCGTTCGATCTCCTTGGCAATGGCGTCCCGCACGGCATCGATCGAGTTGACGTTCTTGATCTCTGTCTTGGGGTTGAGATGGGTTTCTCCCTTAACCCGAATCGACACGTTCCCATCGCAGCGCAGGTGACCCTTTTCCATATCCGCCTCGGAAATGCCAATCCAGCGCAGCAACTGGCGCAAGCGGATCAAGTATTGGGCGGCTTCATCCGCCGAACGGAAATCGGGCGCGGTGACCATTTCCACCAGCGGCACACCACAGCGGTTGAAATCGATCAAGCGCCGGCCGCCCTCGTTCTTGGTTTTCCCAGCGTCCTCTTCGATATGCAGCTTGGTTATATTGATCCTGCGGGTATACCCCGTTGGCATGGGCAGTTCCAGGTACCCGCCTTTTGCCAGGGATTGGTCAAATTGGGAAATCTGATAACCTTTCGGCAGGTCGGGGTAAAAATAGTTCTTCCGGTCGAAATACGAAACAGGTTGGATGTCGCTGTGCATCGCAGCCGCCAGCAAGACGGCTTTTTCAACCACGGCTTTGTTCAGCACGGGCAGAACCCCGGGCAGCCCGCAGCAAACCGGGCAAATGTTGCTGTTCGGCGGATCGAACCAACTATCCGCTTTGCAAGCGCAAAAGATCTTGGTCAGGGTATTCAGTTGGATATGGGTTTCCAACCCAATGATGGCTTCGTATTCGGAC
>JBGQAS010000456.1:0-2102 GCA_041494435.1 Anaerolineaceae bacterium
CACCATCCCCTTTATCCCAAGCACGTCGAGGAATGACTGCTCATTTTTGGGTATTTTTCCCGGAGCAGCGACAATCACCTCTCCTCGAGTAAGTGTAGTTTTCCAACGGTTCATCGCTTGAGAGAAATCCGATAAACCTGGCAACGAGACATCCTGTAATCGGTGCTCGACTCCGGGAGCAACCCATTCGATGAGGTTGTCAGTGATTTCTGACAAAGAAATACCATGATGAATGTTGGGATATTCAAGCAGGTATACCCGGTCTACATGAGCTGCTCTCCCCAACTTTTCCAATATGATCGGTGCTTGCTTTCTCCAATCCGCGGCTACCAATAACCGGGTGGCGGTAAAACTAACCGCTTCCATGATCTCATCTCGACGTTGGAGTGCCATTTGAGCATTTTTCTGGTCGGTGATATCCCATCCAACATATTGCAACTCGCTTATATTTCCCTGCGAGTCCAGGATGGTGGAATTCTCCCAGCGGAACCAGCGGATACCCTTCGCAGTAACATTCCGATTCTCAAGTTGTGAGTGGTAAGGCGGCTTCATCGCTTTCTGGATAGCTTGTCCTACCAAATGCTGATCCTCTGGAAGCACCGATGATACGATCCTGTTTCCAAGCAATTCTTCTTTTTTTCTTCCGAAAACTCGGCAAAACTCATCATTTACAAAGGTCAATTTGCCATCAAAATCTGTGCGGGATATGACTGCGATTTGGTTCTCGACAAGGCTACGGTAACGTGCCTCACTGATACGAATAGCTTCTTCCGTTCGTTGACGTTGGGTGACATCGGTATAAATTGCAACGATTTTTCCATCCGGCAGACGGTAGATCCAATTCTCACGCCAAGTTTCGCGCCTTTTTTCATCCTTATAAATTGCAGCAGGGTAAAATTCTGCTTGTCCAGTCTGCCAAACTCTTTTGAAGATTTCCAAAATACCAAATTCCGCAGTTCCGGGAAAAACCTCGGTGACTCGCTTGCCAAGAACTTGTTTCCGCTTCAAACCTTCAATTTCTTCAGCTCTGCTGTTGAAATCCAGAAATTCAAAATCATTCCCATCTTCCACTGCCTGGTAAACAGCCACCGCACTTTCCATTCGTTCAAATAATTCCCGGTATTTTTCCTCACTTTGTCGGAGCTCTACCTCCGCTTTCTTTTTCTCGGTGATATCCATGATCGAAATGATCACTCGGGATAAGGAATCTTCATAACCCGGTGCTACAGTCCAATGCAGGTTAATCTCAATCTTTTGACCGTCAATTGTCTGGTTGACCGTCTCCCCCTCAAAGTCATACTTGCCTTCTGCAATGTGAAGGATCTCGTCGACAACCCCGATAAGGGATTCTTCGCAAAAGATTTTATCACGTTTTGTAAGCAAATCCTTTTTGCTGGCTGCTTTGTAGAGTTGAACAGTTGCCTGGTTCACATCCAGAACTCTCACTCTTTTCGCGTATTCGAAGACAATATCAGGGTGTTCAGATACATACTTTTTGAAGTTCTTGATGCCTGCCTTTTTCAATCCGTCAACATATGCCTTAACTTCAGAGAAATCCTCCTCCCACAAGGAAATGGGCGAATCTTCAAACAAACCACGGTAGCGCGTTTCGCTTGCATGCAAATCGGCCTGAGCTTTTACACGATCGGTAATATTTTCACTGGAGATAATTACACGTTGCAGACTTTCTTCATATCCAGGTGCAACAGACCAGTGCATGTCAACATCAATTTTTTCCCCATCCAGAGTTTGATTGATCGTTTCCCAATGGAAATTAATGATCCCTTGCGAAATATTCACCAATTCGTCGATGAAAGATTTCAGATTTCCTTTCGGGAAAATAATCGACAGGTTTTGCAAAATTTCCGATTTGTCGGTTACACGAAAGACTCTCAGAGCTGAGCGATTCACATCCAGAATCAGAACATGCCGAAGACAATCTGCGACAACCTCAGGATGTTTATTCAGATAATGAGAGAAATCTTTTACCCCCTTCTTCTTTAGGCCATCCAAATAGTGCTTGACATAAGAAAAATCCTCCTCCAACATTGCAATAGGAGAATTTTCAAACAAATCGCGATAGCGCTTTTCGCTTTCTTGCA
>JBGQAS010000075.1:0-7393 GCA_041494435.1 Anaerolineaceae bacterium
AACCAGGATCAATAACCGCCTTTGCAGGATTTCATTCTTGGAGACAGGTTTACGAAGGAATCTCACGTTGGTAGGTATTTCTTGACCAGCAGGGATAATTTTGAGATGGTTTCGGGCGGGATGCACTCCAGGCGGGTGATGATGGCATTTTTCAGAGCGGAATCGCATCCGCAGGCTGTTTCTGCTGGCAATGACTCAACCAGGAGCTGAACCGCGGTTTGAGCCACCTCAGTATTTTTCATCAGGGTTTTGACAACCATTTCCACACTCACGGCTTCTTCCGCCAGGTGCCAGACGTCGTAATCCGTCACGTGCGCCATGGTCGCATAGCAAATTTCTGCTTCGCGAGCCAGGAAGGCTTCAGGGCAGGCGGTCATGCCGATAATTGACATGCCCCAGGCACGATAGAGATTGGATTCACCCTTGGTGGAAAAGCGCGGACCTTCAATGGTGACCAGCGAACCTCCGCGATGAGCAGTGGCACCGGCTGAAATGACCGCATCGAAAACCTGTTTACTCAAATCCGGGCAAAATGGGTCCGCCACCCCGATATGGACGACCAGCCCTTCCCCAAAAAAGCTGCGCTGGCGGTCACGGGTGAAATCCACAAGTTGGTCTGGGATGACGATATGTCCGGGAGCAAAATCGTCCCGCAGGGAACCACAGGCGGAAATGCTCACAATCCGTGGGGTACCCAGGAACTTCAGGGCATAAATGTTGGCTCGGTAATTAACTTCGGTGGGTGAAATGAAATGACCTATCCCATGCCGGGCGAGGAATGCCACTTTTTTGCCCGATAATTCTCCAAGAATGATCGGAGAACTCGGTTTTCCGAAAGGAGTATTCACTTCGATGGTATTCACTTTTTTGAGGGCTGGAAATTGATAAAACCCAGAACCACCAATGATTGCTAGAACAGGAGTTTTTTCCATTTTTACCTCGTTTTTTCCTGGCTTTCGATCATGATCTTCCACTCTTTCACTCCGCACCTCAAAACATCTTCGGAGAAGAGAACGGTGGGATCCATTATCTTTTCCCCGTTGATGAAGGTGCCGTTGGTCGAGTGAATGTCCTCGGCCCACCACTGGTTGTGGTGATAGCGTAACATGGCATGATGGTTTGATAATTCAATATCTTCAAAATGGATGTCATTGCCATCATTTCTGCCGATGGTAATGGCTTTTTGGTTTTTAAATACCCTGGATGGGGAGTTGAATTCCCTGGGTTCCAATGTCAGGGTGGGGATGTGAACGGAGGTACCCACGGGGACTTTCCCGGATAGTTGTCTCCATAAGCTGAATAAAACCACTCCAAGAAAGAGGTAAAGTGCTACCACCAAAACCAAACGAAAGATCAGAACGACAATCCCGGTCATTTATGAATATCGCTTTCTATTTTGATTTCCCATTTTCAAAATCGTTCCTAGTTTGAATGGTTTCCATGAAAATCAGGGGAAATCCCGCCAATGAGATGATGTCTCCAGGTTTGATTTCCCGCTGCGTGATTTGTTCCCCGTTGACGTACGTTCCTCCCGTCGAATTCAAGTCTGAAAGTACAAATCGGTTTTCCGTCATACGAAGTTGAGCATGATGCCTTGAGATTCGAGGGTCTGAGATAACTAGCTGATTATCGGGATGCCGACCGATATTGGTTGTCAATTGATTCAGTGAATAGAATTCCTCGTCGTTGATCTTGAGGACATATTGGATTGAACTTTTTTCGGGGTGATTCTCTGAAATCACCGAGGAGGGCAAGACCATTCGGGCGGTATCTTCCAAGCCTTGTTTCTCCATAACATCCACTGCGAATTCATGTTTCTTGATGGATGGATCATATTCGATCTTAATTGAAGGTTCATGAGCAAAAGTGATCTCGTTTTCAAGCGCGACCTGGTGTAAGGTCTGAAGCATCCTTGTTGCCAGCTTGTCGGCAACATTTGGGTTCATTCGATCTTCGGGATTAAACATTACGACATAATGAGAGGGAGCCAGGCATCCTCCATTGCTGGTAATCACAAGATGATCCTTCATGATCGAGATGAGCGAATGGGCTAACTCATTAAGAATACTCTTCCCGGAAATGCGATCAGTGTTTTTCTCGATCCATTCCTTAAGTCGACGTTCTATGTTCATCAGAGAAAATTCCATAATGAATGATTATAACGAAATAAATCGTGGTATTCCCCTAGCGGGAAAATGGGAAATACAAAATATTTTCAGCGGGCGGGGTGGGTAATATCAGCTATTACTGGGCCGATCATAGTAATTAAGTCCACGACATTGATAAGCAAGTTCAACCCACGTTGTCCCCCGGAAATGTGAATGTCATCATACTGACGAACGGATAGGTCCAAGATCATGGTAAACCCCTTGTTCATCAAAGCCAGAGGAGAAATACCACCCACTTGCAACCCAGTTAATTGTTCAACTTCTCGTTCTGAAGGAATATGCAATCTCTTTTGCTCGACAAGCTTGGCTAATTTTTTCATATCCACTTCCATCGAACCCGGGACAATGGCAAGGATGGGTTTCCCTTTTTTCTCACTTTGAATGACGATGGACTTGAAAACATTTTCAACTGGAACTTTCAAAAATGAAGCTGTTTCAATAGCACTCAACTTTTCTACAGGCAGTTCAATGCTTTTGAACCTGGCGTTCCTTGATTCTAGCAGTCGAATAATATTGTTTTTTATCATCGTGGAATTATGCCAATCCCTTTTTGTGCAAATAGATGGGGTTGGAATAAATCCATCCCCTCCGTGCTCCCAGGTATCGGCGGTGGCATTCAACCCTGTAGACACCCGCTTGGTTGGTCAAATGAGTGATCACTTGTTGACTCTCCCAGTGGTTAACCGGGACTCCATCCTTCAGAAGAGTGCATTCGGATTTATCCGGGAGCCGGATTCGCAGTGTGCAACCGTGCTTGAAGACCAGCGTTTCACCCATTTGAGCCATCTCCCCATCGGATTCAGCAGAATAACCAAATCCAAATGTGGGATAGATCAAATCATTCCCAATGAACAGCCTTCCATTCCGGAACGCATCGTAAATCATAGCTTTATCTTGGGCAAGATCGCCGGACAATTCTGAGGGAGTGAGGATATGGTTGTTGATGGCTCGGAAATGGTATAGATATGGAAAAACTACTTTGTGGAATGGACCCATGGACATGTGCATGGCGTGCGAGTCGGAACCACCAATCGCACTGATTTTTTCTCCGGAAACAAGGAGCTTATCCCAGCGGGAAAGAGTATCCTGGTTCGGTCCAAAAGGGATCCATTGAGGGTTATAGGCCAAAAAAATGGCATGCAAGGTATTACGGATCTCGTTCTTGAATTCGCTCATTCCATTCCAGAGTTCGATTCCAGCGTAATTCTTGACCTCCCAGTTATCCCAGGAAATGTCATCCTCTTTAAACAAAGGCAGAGCTTTTTCATAAGGATGGGCAATAAAGGCTAGCCCACCTCTTTGGTTTACCTGGTCGATCAACGCCTGTGAGTCATGCGCATAGCCACACATCTCGTCAGGTGAATTGAACACCAGGAGATGGCTCTTTTGAGGCTGACGATCTTGATCGTGGACTTCTTCGCCCACCAGGAGTAAAACCTGGCGAGCCCCTTTGTGAAAATACTTCTCCACCCCTTTGACCAGGACGTTGTGGTCGGTGACGATTACTACATCGAGGCCAGCTTGGAGAGCATTATTTCCAATATCAGCATGAGTGCCAGTCCCATCAGAATAGGTGGAATGAATGTGGAGGTTGACGATGAGCTCTTTCATGGGTTGTTGACGAACTCCGGAGATAGCAGGTATAATCGGGCTGTTTCTATAAACTTCAAGAAACAAGGAAATCGCATGTCAAATTATCTGGATGTTGCATTAATTATAACTTCGATTGCGTTGGTGGTCAGTGTTATCCTGCAGAGCAAGGGAGCGGGGCTCGGTGGTTTAGCCGGCGGAGATTCGGGAGGTGGAGTGGTAACCACCCGTAGAGGTATCGAAAAAATCCTCTTTTTTGTAACCATTGGTTTATCTGTCCTTTTTTTCGTCCTGACGATCCTAACAGTTATTGTCAGTCAACCTGCGGTGGTAGCTGGATAAGATCACAAAATTCATATAGTAGAGGCTTTGACAAGAGGGCGAATGCCTGTTCCAGGTAACCCGCCCTTTTTGGTATCATTAGGCATATGAAAAAATTTCGCTGGCAACTGCTCATCATCTTTCTTACAGGGTTGGTTATTGGTATTTTGCTGCTAACGGAACAGCCGGGATTAAAACCATTGACTGTAAAACCGACTGCCGGGGGTACCTATACGGAAGCTTTGGTGGGTTCTTTCGATCGACTCAACCCCTTATTGGACTCGCACAACAGTGCAGACAAAGATATTGATCGCTTGATTTTTTCGAGCCTGCTGAAATTTGATGACCGGGGGATAGCCGTCGGGGACCTGGCTGCTACATGGGGTGTTTCCCTGGATGGGACGATCTACAATTTTTCCCTCCGGGCAGATGCCAAATGGCATGATGGTTACCCGGTGACAGCTGAAGATATTGCTTTCACGATCAGTTATTTGAAGAGCGGTGCCAGCTACATACCCGCGGATATCCAAACCTTCTGGAAAGATGTGCAGCTTGCAGTAGTCAGTGACACGGACTTTCAATTTATTCTCCCGGAACCGTTCGCCCCGTTTCTCGACTATTTGACATTTGGGATTCTGCCGGAACATTTGCTCGAGAATGCCGCGGGTGAAGCCTTGGTCGAAGATCCATATAACCTGGCACCAGTTGGGAGTGGACCCTACGTCTTCAGCCGGATGCTAACCGAAAATGGGCAGATCACCGGGGTGGTATTAAAGGCGAACACAGCTTACTATGCTGGTCGCCCATTCATCGAGCAAATTGATTTTCACTATTTCCCGGATTCCCAATCTGCCTTTGCTGCCTACCAGGAAGGCATTGTCCAGGGGATATCTCAAGTGGATCAAAGTGTCATCGCATCGGCGATTGCCCAGCCGGGACTATCTGTTTACACCGGCAGGGACCCCATATTAACATTGGTTTTATTTAACCTGAAGGACCCCACGGCGAACTTTCTACAGGATACTGTGGTGCGAAAAGCTTTGCTGACTGGTTTGGACCGGCAGGGGATGATCAATGATCTGCTTCAAGGGCAGGGTATCACCGCAGATGGTCCTATCTTCCCGGGAACCTGGGCCTATTACGATGGAACCAAGCATGTTGATTTCGACCCGATCGCTGCAAAAAATATGCTCATCCAGGATGGTTATATTATTTCCAGCGGAACAGATACCGTTAGACAAAAGGAAGGCACTGGGATCATCTTCACCTTGTTGTATCCCGATGACCCAACTCATCAAGCCATTGCCCAATATATCCAAAAAAATTGGGAAACATTAAATATCCAGGTTGACCTGGAAGCTGTTCCATATGACCAATTGATCACCGATCGATTGTCTCAGAAAAATTACCAGGCAGCCTTGGTGGATTTCAATTTCACCGATATGCCCGATCCTGATCCGTATCCCATGTGGGACCAGGCTCAGATCACGGGTGGTCAAAACTACAGCCAGTGGGATAATCGCATTGCCAGCGAATACCTCGAAGATGCCCGAGTTAACCCTGACCTGGATACCCGCACCAAGTTGTATCGGAATTTCCAGGTGATATTCAGCCAGGAATTGCCGGCGCTGCCCATTTATTACCCGGTTTATTCCTATGCTGTCAGCTCGCAGGTATCCGGTGTCCGCATGGGGCCTATATGGGATTCCAGCGACCGGTTCTCCACCATTCTGGAATGGTATTTGTTGGCGAGCAAACCTCAAAGCCAGATCACACCCGGCAAGTAAACGTTCCAGCACAAGGTAGGGGAGATGAACGCAAAATTGATTCACGGCGGAGATACAGGCAATACGGAAACATTCTCGGGTGCAATTGTTCCCAAAAATGATATCCGAATTGAAACCCTCGGTGAAATGGATGAACTTCAATCCATTCTTGGCATAATCCGCAGCCTTATCAAACAAAAAGAAATCGTAAAAATGCTAAGAGATATCCAGAATGATATACGCCTGATCATGGGAGAGATCGCTTCTGTTAAGCCCGGAATATCAAGCACAAATTCAGTGGATGAAACCATGATCACCAAACTTGATGGCGCAATATTGAAGTATCAGGATCAGGTGGAGTTACCCAAAGGGTTTATCACTCCTGGTGATGATTTCAATTCCGCGATGTTTGACCTGGCGCGGACAGTGACTCGAAGGGCAGAAAGAAGGGTGGTTGCTGCGTATCGTGTCAAAGTCATCCAAAATCCAACGGTTTTGAAATATTTGAACCGGTTGTCGACCTTATTGTATTTTCTTGAGATTTTAGAGATTAAACAGGCAAAAAATGTGCGTCCGAAACGCGATCACATCGTGTAAAGATAAACCGGATATGCTTCCCCGGTAGGTTGAAAATTCAACTTTTTATAAAGAGCAAGTGAAGCAGCATTGTCGCTTTGTGTGTTCACGGTGATTTCTTCAATCCCTGAATTGGAAAAATGAGAAAGCATTTCACTGACCAGGGATTTACCAATGGTACGCCCCTGATAGGCAGGCAGAACCGCGAGCCGGGCTAGATGTGCACTTCCCATACGCGATGTGCTCAATTGATACCCAATGATTTTTCCATCCAGAATTGCCACCGTGGAATAGGCTGCCTGAAGGAGAGCCTGGGTCATGGCTGGCAACGGGATTTGCCATAAAGGCTCGAATGCCAGGTTATCAACCTCTGTCACTAGAGGGGTGTCGGTCTGATTCATTCGGCGAATGGTGATTTCGTTGTGGGTTTGAGCAATGTGACCTATTGCATTCCATTTAAGAACTACAACGTTTTGGAGAAAATGGAAACCTCGTTTGCCAAGTAAATCCGAAAACCATTCGTGGATTCCCATGGCAGGTAGCATTTTTACCGGATGCTCCTGAAAATAATCCATTACTCTGGAAAACAGGGCATCCCAATCCTCGTTCAACTCCTTTGTCCTATTGGTGGCAAATATCCTGACCCAACCAATCCCTTCCGGTTCAGGGACACAGGCAAGGGCGGAACAAATACCACATTGGTTTTCCATCACAAAAAATGGTTCTTTCCCAAGCCATTCATTGGGGGTACGCCAATCCAAATGACGATGGACATACATACCGGAATTGATTAACTCATCAATACCGTTCTTATCGGAAGGCTTGGCGGGTCGAACTTTTAAATTATGGAACATCCCAACCTGAGGCAGAATTGTGTCGTGGGTTAATAGGTAATTTCGAGCAACCCTTCGGCAACAGCTCGAAGTTTATCCGCTGACAACTTGCTCAATTTCATAGCCAATTCCATATACG
>JBGQAS010000182.1:0-4900 GCA_041494435.1 Anaerolineaceae bacterium
AAGCATCGAAAAGTTATTTTTGGCCAAAGGGCGGGAATTCAATAAAGCCATTGCCGTTTTGATAGGTGATTTACACCAATTACCACTCTTGACGCCCAATTTCAACGTTAACGCTCAAAAGCTGGCAGGAAGATTTTGGCCAGGGGGTTTGACTCTGGTTGTTCAGAAGGCGGTGAATCTTCCATCGAACCTTTCGCGGCTGCCAACCATTGGCATCCGCATGCCCGATCATGTTTTTACTCGAAAACTCCTGACCAAAACAGGTCCTCTGGCAACTACCTCAGCGAATATTTCCGGCAGGGCGAATCCACTTTCCGCTCAGGATGTGTTGGACCAGCTTACAGGAAAAATCGATTTGCTGATCGATGGCGGTATTTCTCCGGGTGGGACTCCCTCCACAGTTGTGGATTGCACGAAAGAAGAGCCAGCAATTATTCGCATTGGTGCAATTTCAGAAGATGAAATAAAACGAGCCCTCTCCTGAAAGGGGAAGGCTTTTTTGTTAAACTAGTTTCTTTTTCAAGAACAACCCGATCACTATAAAGGGAAGAAAACCTCCAAAACAGGGGATTGCCGATAAGGGACTTGCTGCCCCCTTCAGTTCCGGGTCGGCAACCGGTGAGTCCACAGAATGGGCATCAGCGGTGGTTGGGATAACCCCCGAAGTTGTGGTGGATGAGGAGCCATCGTCGATAATTTGGTATGCCTTGCCATCAACGATCAAGATTATATTTTTCCCCAAAGCTAACGCCTGCTGCACATCCTCTCCCGATTTCATCAGGGAGAAATAGTCCTGGGACATGAAGGGTATGTGAGTCAAGGTCATGGTGTCGGGGTCGTAGCCTGTATCTGTCCAGACTCCGTCCAGGTTCAGGAAAGTCCGTGATCCGACTATTTTTACTTCAGATTGGATATCTGTTGATAATCCTTCCGCCACCGGGGCTTGTGAAAGCGAACCCTGGTCCGCAGCCTTTTGAACAGCAGCCGCTCCTGAAGTAGGCGCAGTAGGCATGGCAAGCATTTGGTTGAAGGTATCCTGCGCTACCTGTTCCTGGGCATCCATTCCCAGTACGCTAGGTTCAGTCACCAGGTAAGAGGTGTAGGGTGTGATGATCCCAAAGCGCACACTGATCTTGATGACCTGGTCAATTAATTCTTGGGAGGGTCCCTTCAACCGGATTTCACTGAGCAGGTAACCGATCTTGCGGGTAGCCCACAGGCGCGGAAGGGCATTCAGCGTCCCGGCTTCTTTATGATTATCTTTGACGAATTCCTGACTTGAGAAGGTGAAGGTTTGAGTTTGTCCATTTACTTCCCCTTTGAACTTGATGGTGAATGTACCGCTGCCATGATACCTGCCTGCAATGATTATTTGCCCACCGGCGAACAGGTCGGGGATGGGATTGGGATAAATATCATAAGTGGATAATGCCCCAAAATCGATGGAAAGGTTGGTCAGCACGGGGGTACTGATTTTTTCGTAGAAAGCGGATAAAACCGTTTCAAGGGATTGATCGGCAGTTACGTAAGTATTTAAGCCATGATGCTCCTGGGAAAGTGAATCCAGCAAGAAGGTATCCACATCATAACCAACCCCAAATGAAAAGAGGCGAAGGTTCTTGGGGGCAATCCTGGCGAAATTGTCCAGGATCCTTTGGCTGTCAACTTCACCTTCTGTCGGTAACCCATCGGTCATGAAGAGGATATAGGTGGGTCTTTCTGCGTCTGCCATGTCTGCTGCGGTGAGTAATGCGGAGTTAATGTCCGTGGAACCAAGAGCACTGAACTGGTTTATAAACTCGATCCCAACCATTACCTGGTCAACCGAACGTAATCCTTTTGCCAGTGGATCGATCTGGGTATTGAAGGCAATGACATTGAATCGGTCTTTCGGTTTCAGATGCTCCAGGATGTAAATAGCTGCTTGCTGCGCCTGGAAGATTTTCTCCCCATCCATGCTGCCTGAGCGGTCCAGCACCAGGATCACATCCTTGGCAATGGCTTCGGCATTCACATCCGGCTGGGGAGCCAGCATGGCGACAAAGAACCCATCGGCGCCAAACGGGTCGGATGGATCGCGATAGGTGAGGAGATGGAAAGCCATGTCTTCACCCAGCGAATAATAGAGGGCGTAATCAGAATCAGGCTTGATATTCGATTCCTCGTAGGTTGCTACAGCATCGAATTTGCCATTGATGATCACGTCCGTGGCATGCGTGGGGGAATACACCGATTGGATGGGTACACTGGAATGGATATCCACCTTGATGCTTACCGACTCGAGAGGTGCATTCGAGAATTTTTCGGTGTTCAAGGGATAGGTGTATTGAACCAGTCCATTCGAACTGGTTAGAACTTGGGAATATTCCAACTCTATGCGACGTTCCTCTCCTGGGGCAATCGGATACACCCGCATCTGGATGGCACCCTGGCCAATATATTCCAGCAAAGCGGGATCTTGCATGCTCCTTACGATTTGTTCGTATATCTGCCGGGCTTCGTCGGCATTCAAGACTTGCCCTTGGACAGGTTTTCCGTCAATCCACAAAACAAAATTGCTGACTACCGCATCCTTGGGAAGGGGAAAGATATAAGTCCCTTCCACCGTCCATGAGTTCGGATTGTAAAAAACCTGATCCACATGCGTGGTGGCGATTTGATTATCGATTTTAACGGTCACATGGTGATAGGTGATGGATAGTTGCTCCATGGGCAGGGGAGTAACGCAATCTCCACCTGGGCAAGGATCGGGGACGATCAATCCATCCGCCTGGACTGGCAAAACGATGAACCCAAATAGGAAAATCGCTATGAAGCTGGTAAGCAATATTTTGGTTTTCATTCTCTCCTCCTGATCAGCTTGCTTATGTTCGATAGACGAACAGGAGGGAGAGTTAGTTCCCCCTGGATATAGAAAACGCCCCTGGTTTTCAGGGGCGTTCTTAGATTATTTGAACTTCAACAATTCGACCGTGTCTTCAATGGCTACCTGCATAATCTCATCCAGGACGGCATCGTCCGGCTGCCAGGCTCCCCCGAAGATTCCGTCCTTGTACACTTTTTTCTCTTCTTCGCGGTTGAGCAGGCGGGCAGGGTGGGGAGCAACCTTTGTCCCGGCTGGCAGAGGTGCCACCCGGTTGAATTTGAATGATTCCATCCAACCGCCGTGAAAGCCCTCCACCTGGTGCTTGGTGATGACTTTCCTGAAGTTTTCTTCGGTCCACCAGGAATAGAAACAGACTTTGATGTCGGTCAGCTCGTTCATGATCTCGTGCATGCGGTTCCTCACGGGCATGTTGCCACCGTGACCATTGTGAAACAAGAAGCGGCGGAACCCAACTCCGTAAAGGCTTCGCACCATATCTTCTGCTGCTGCCATCAATGTAGTCACCCGGAAACTGATCGTGCCAGGGTAGGAAAGGAAAGAAGGTGAATTGCCAAAATTCAGCGGCGGGGCGATCAATACGCCTGTTTTTTCGCTCGCTCCATCAGCAATTGCCAGAGGGATTCGCGTATCTGTTTGCAGACTCAGGTAGCCATGCTGTTCGCACGCTCCCAGGATCATCATCACCCGGTTATCCTTCTTCAGATATTTTTCCACCATCATCCAGTTCATGTTTTCGATTCGCATGCAATCCTCCGAGGTAACTAGCTAAAGTACGATATTAACCAACCGACCCGGCACCACGACCACTTGCCTGGGCTTCTTGCCTTCCAGGAATTTCTGGATCACGGGACTCGCCAGAGCCTTTTCCTTGGCTTCATTTTCGCTAATGGTAGCTGGCACAACAATACGGTCACGCAGTTTGCTGTTGATCTGCACAACAAGTACGATTTCTTCTTCTTTGGCAGCTTCCTTATCCGCCACTGGCCATGCCTGGGTGTGGATGGAATAGGGTTTTCCCATCTGCTGCCAGATCTCTTCGCTGATATGCGGGGCAACCGGTGCCAGCATTCGCAGGTAAATGTCCACCGCCTCATTCCATTCCGAAGTCCCGACGGCGCCTTCATTTTTCAGTTTCACCATCTCGTTCGAAAGTTCCATCAAAGAGGAGATGATGGTATTGAATTCAAAAGATTCAAAATCGTTGGTAACTGAGATCACTGTTTGGTGTACTTTACGTCGCAGGTCTCGCAAGTGAGCGGGATCGACTTTCTTCGATTCCGCGGGTTCCGTAAATAGGTTCCAAAGACGCTTGATCCAGCGGTTGGTACCTTCAATCCCTGTACTGCTCCAAGGACCGCCCTGGTCCCAGCGCGCAAAAAACATCAAGTACGCTCGCAAAGTATCCGCGCCATAAGTCTGCACCAGGTCATCCAGGGCTATCACATTACCCCAGCGCTTGGACATCTTTTGGGAATCTTCGCCGAGTACCATACCCTGGTTACTCAGCTTCAACATATCTTCGTCGCCAGTCAGGATACCGCAATCACGACTGGCTTTGTGGAAAAAGCGGGTATAGATTAGGTGCATGTTGGCGTGTTCGATACCACCTGTGTAGGTATCGACTGGCATCCAATAAGCATATTCCTTGGGATCGAACGGACCCTTATCGTAATGAGGGCTGAGATAGCGCAGGTGATACCAGGAGGAACAAATGAAAGTATCCAGGGTATCGGTTTCCCGTTCCGCATCACCGCCACATTTTGGGCATTTGACGAAGCGCCAGGTGGGGTGAAGTTTCAACGGGCTTTCACCGGTTGGCTTCCACTCGACATCGTCCGGCAGAAGTACAGGCAGCTGGTCTTCAGGCACGGGAACAGCTCCACATTTTTTACAGTAGATAATGGGAATCGGAGAGCCCCAATAGCGCTGCCTTGAAACCAGCCAATCTCTCAATTTGTAGTTGACGGCTTTTTTGCCAACTTTTTTCTGTGTGATGAAATCGATGGCTTTCTC
>JBGQAS010000445.1:0-2147 GCA_041494435.1 Anaerolineaceae bacterium
GTCGGAATGTAGGCTCCGGGTGCCATCAGGCGGGAAAAGGGTCCACTCCAGATGATCAATCCCAGAAAAATAAATACCACCAGGGCAGTCAGGAACAACTGCAGGGTTAACCAGGGAGTCTGCTGAACCCGGGTTTTAAGCCTGATCCAAAAATCTTGTAGTTTCGTCATCGATTCGTTCAGGGCCTTTCAAGATGGATGGGTTTACTGATAAGATCCAGGATCAATTTTACCGAATTTTCCACATCCCGGTAATCGACCATTTCGGAGGGGGAGTGGATATACCGACAGGGTATGGAAACGCATCCAGAAGGTACTCCAGCTCGCGTGATCTGCATGACCCGCGCATCCGTGGAACCGGCCTCCAGGATTTCGCGTTGGAAGGGGATTTTTCCCTTCTCGGCAGTTTCAACCATCCAACGGACCACCCTTGGGTCTGAGATCATGCCCGAATCACGCACTTTGATTGCCGGACCTTTCCCCAAGGATACCGCCATTCGGCTGGATTTCGGGGTATCGCCAGTTAAAGTTACATCCACGGAAATCCCCAGGTCTGGGTCGATACCGTATGCCGCCGTGGTGGCTCCGCGTAGTCCAACTTCTTCTTGGGTGCTGAACACAAACACGACTTCATGCTGCGAAGGTTTGAACTTTTTTAGTACTTCAATCAAAATGGCTACCCCGATGCGGTCATCCATCGATTTTGCCACCAGCCGGTTGCCTAGGTCTAAATAAGGCCTCACAAAACCTGCAACATCCCCCACTTTGACCGTAGACGATTTTTCATTTTCAAATCCGGCATCGATGTACAGGTGTTCCAGCGAATGCACCTTATCCGTGGTTTCCAGTTTATCCCCGCCGATCACACCTTCCGTGCCATTCATGAATCTCACCCTCCCGCCAAGCAAATGCCGCGGGTAGACACCACCAATCGAATTGAAACGGATGAAACCATTTTCATCGATGTGGCTGGCGATCAAGCCGATCTCATCCATGTGGGCTGCCAGCATGATCCGGTAACCCCCAGCAAGTTTTTCCCCTTTTCGGACGATCAGGTTTCCCAGCGCATCCACCTGCCCTTTTTCCGGTTTGATTTCATTTTGAATGACCTCTCGGATCAGGCTCTCGTAGCCTGAAGGACCTGTAGTTTCTACAAGTTTTTGAATGAGGGATTTCATGCCGTTGTCTCCTGTACTGTTTTTCATCTAGCGTGTTTCGCTGAGAATAGATCTGTCTATGTTGGATAATGTCGCGTGCAACAATCTCATGATATTCTCCATATCCTCGACCCTTGCCACGAGGATGGGAGAATGGGTGTAGCGGTGCGGGATGGAAATGGACATGCTGGGAATACCGCTTCGCTGCCGGTGAATGGCGCTGGCATCCGTCCCGCCTGATCCCGGTTGCCGGATTTGGTAAGGGATCCCTTCTTTCTCCGCCGTTGATCTGAGAAAACGGATCAACCGCGGATCAGATAACGTACCCGCATCTGCCACATAGAATGCCGGGCCATGTCCCAGCTGGGTATTGTAAAGAGTGTTCTCTTCCCCGTCCCATACCGGGAAATCCATGGCAGGTGTGCAATCGATGGCAAAGGCTATGTCTGGATTGAACTTATATGCAGCAACCCGCGCTCCCCGAGCGCCAACCTCCTCCTGGACGGTGAAAGCAACCTGTAGTTCGATATTCTTGGGTGTATTTTTCACCAGTTCGATCAATACTGCCACACCCAGGCGGTCGTCGAGCGCTTTGCCGAACAGGCTTGGACCAACTTTGTGGAATTTCGTTGCAAAAGTACCGCGATCGCCTATCTTGAGTTTTTTCGCCACGTCGGGTCCCAGGTCGATCCTCAAACTTTCCAATGTCATGGTATTCTTTCGTTCGGATTCCTGGGTCAGGTGGACCGCCTTGACCCCTATCACTCCGGGGAGATGGTCTTTTCCTACGACGACTGTTTTGGCTGGCAGGTAACGGACGTCAATTCCGCCCACCGTTTCAAACCGGCAATATCCTTCGTCATCGATCTCAACAATCATGAAACCCACTTCATCCATGTGGGCGGCCAGCATCACCTTTGGCGCGTTTTTGTCCGTGGAATGGCGGGTGACAAGAACGTTCCCAAGGGAATCGATCTTGATATCATCCGTA
>JBGQAS010000325.1:0-3033 GCA_041494435.1 Anaerolineaceae bacterium
AATCGACATAATCGCCAAAGGGGTCTATCCCTGCTATACCTTCTGCGAGAATGACAAAGTACACATAATGCATGTCCCAATAGACTTTTCCGTTGGTGTATAAGAGATCATTCACTTGTTTATATTGTGGGTTTGGTTTTGACGAGAAATACAACTTACCTTCCCCGTCCAGGAAAACGTAATCGCCATTCACAGGGTCCATGGCTGCCGAAAGATAATTAGCCATCAATAAATGCAACTCACCCGTTGTGATATTTACCAGGTACAATCCCCCGCCGCGCGGATCAAAATGATCCACCAACGCGATGTTATCCCGTGAAATGCCCAGAAAAGTTTCAGGCCCTGTGCCGTTAGGATTCTTGTAGATCAACCTGTCATCACTGCCATCCGATTTGACCGCTCGGACTCCGTTGGCTGTCCAACCCGCACCGGTTCCGAAGGTGGTAACCACCTGATAGATAATTTCGCTTCCATCCGATGTCCAGGTGGGACGGGCTACTTCCAGATCCCCAGATGTGGCGTGAGTAATTTTTTGACTAACAGTGTCATAAACGTATAAATCCGAGGAGGGTCCATCCAGAGCAGCGACGAAGGCAAGATATCGACCGTCGGGAGACCATTGTACCGGGCTTTCAAAGGCAATGGCTGAGGTCAACAGCATGGCTTGAACCGGATCGGTTTCCATGCTTGCCAGATTACTCACCGAAATCAAAGGGGTAATTGTTTCCTTGCTCAAATCGGGCAGGTGGATGATTTCCAATTCCCAACCCATTCCATCCGCACTGTTCTTTCTATGCGCTATCAACCTGCTATAAGGGGAAACTCCACTGGGAATGTCGGGTTCGCTCGCGACCAGATCCTTGATGGAGGTTGGGGCAATCAAAACGTTCCCACTGCCATCGGCATTCGCTGCTTTGATGCCCCCTGTGGTTGGGTAGATTAGCCACGACCCATCAGGATTCAATTGGAGTGGCACGGGGGAATTAGCCAGAGATGTCGGAGAAGGGGTATTGATCGAGACACCCAATGTTGGTTCTACGACATAGCTGGCTGTTTGGAAAGGTTGCAAGGTTGGGGGGAGGGGATTCGAAGAGCACCCGCTTGCAGCAATTGAAATTGAGAGGGTGAAAATCCAGAAGATCCTGAAAAGCAAGCCGGATTTCTTTGACATTTACGTACCTTTCTCTTGGATATTCAAGATTTCTACGATTAAATTATAGGCATTTAAGAAGAAGGAAAATATCCCCTTGTATAATCAAAGCAAAAGCGGAATCTTTTATGGCAACCTCAAAACATGATTTTCTCACCCAGGAAGAATTCTCACGCCACAGCCTATATGGTGCGATTGTCCAAAGTATCGAGCTGTATCGCCAGCTGCATGGATTAAAAACCGATAAGATGAACGTGCTGGATTGGGGGTGTGGCAGGGGCAGGGATGCACTCTGGCTTTTGGAGCGCGGGTACAACGCTTTCGGTGTGGATGTGGATCCAGAACCCATTCAGAATGGCATTCCCTTGTACATTCAAAAAGGATATGGGAAGAACCGCTTGCAATTAGTCGACCTTACAGCAAAAACAAAATTTGCCAACGGATATTTTCATTTCACGTTTTCCAACCAGTCCTTCGAGCATGCAGCAAACTTGGAAGAAACGGCAAGGGAATTATTTCGCATCACCATAAAGGGTGGGGCGGGATACCACGTGTTTCCTCCGAAAAGGGGAATTCGGGAAGGGCATCTGTATATGCCCTTTATTCATTGGTTGCCCAAGAATCATGTGCGTTGGTGGTGGATTCGCTTTTGGGTTGGCTTGGGAATTGAACCGAAATGGGAGGAGCTAAAAGGGAAAACTGCTCGCCAAAAAACCGACCGGTATTTTGAATACATCAATAACTGTACATATTACCGCCCCACAAAGAAGGTCGGACAAATCTTCGAAGAAGCGGGATTCATGGTAAATTTTGTAACCTGGCAGGACCCAAAAGTTCAACGGAACCCCGTACTCAAATTTCTGACACGCTTCAGTTACTTCCGGGGATTTGTCAATTGGTTTCTGGTCAATTTCGTAAGGGTGGAATTAAAGATCGAGAAAAAATAGAAAATTTCTAGAACTGCTAATCCAACTCGATAGAAAAACCCCGCTAAGTTGGAATTCCAATTAACTCAATTCTGGTTCGAACACTACAATCGGAATATGTCTTGAAGTCATTTGCTTGTAATGCAGATAATCGGGATGGTGATTTACGGCATTATTCCAAAGCCGATCATATTCTTCCCCGGTAGCCTCGCGAGCCTTTACCAAAATCTTTTTCCCATTTACTTCAATTTCAAGCTCTGGCTGCTTTTTCAGGTTGTAATACCAGGAGGCATTTTTCTCCATGCCCCAATTGGAACCAATCACATAATAGCCATTCCCCGTGGGGAAATAGGCGATGGGCGTCGTGTGCCGTTTACCCGTTTTTCGCCCAATTGTGTGCATCAATAAAATTGTCTGTTTTCCAAGGTGCGAACCGATCTTTCCGCGACTCACGTGGATCAGGAAAGCATTGATCCCCATAAAAATCTTTATTGGCTCTTTTTTCATTATCAACCCCAATGACCCCGATTCTTTTTAGATATATTCTCAAAAAATCGAATTCGGATTCAATGAGTTTAATCCGAATTTGTAGAAATGAATAATATGGAAAATGACCGGGGTTCTAACCAGGAGTATTCGGGTCGAAAATCTTAAAGGACTTTCGACCCGAAAAGATTATTTGTTAGTGCTGTGGACCTGCGTCAAAAGCTGATCCACCAATTCTTCGGCAGGCATGGGCAACGCGCTCTGCTCAAACATAAGCACGCTTACCAAAGGCATATCATTGATCATGTCCATGATGTCCATGCCGATAGAGTTTTCATTTCCGTAGCGCTCCCCTTCGCCGCCAAACGTCTTGCGGCTCTGGGCTTCAATCTGGGCATAGAAAGAGCCAAACACGGCCTTTCCGCGTGGGTCTGCCATCCACTCGCGGATAGTGGATTCTTTATTGAGGAT
>JBGQAS010000117.1:0-6355 GCA_041494435.1 Anaerolineaceae bacterium
AGTAGGTGAACCCCCTCCCCAGTCATCACAAATGAAAAGTACTGGAAAACCGGCCCCCAACATTCCTCCACAAGATGGATGCTCAGGATATTGGTAATTTGCGGAGATAGCCATAACAAAGATTGTTAACAATACGCTGACCAGGCTGATGAAACAGCCACGGAACCCGTGTCGGAAGAATTGGTTCTCCTTCATGATGATAGACTACCAATATCACTTCGAGATGACTTTATGTATATCACCCGTACAAACACCATCGAGTTCCTACTTTGTTAGCAATTGACGTCCCTACGGTTTGCGTTAGCCGCATGTGGGCGGGACAAGACCCGGCCGGGTGCCCCCATATTTATCTTGAATTAACCAGATCTATCGCCATAGCAATGGCGCCCAATACCCCCGAGCGGTTCCCAAGGGTGGGCGGCAGGATATATTCATTTATCTTCTCCAGAATCATTGGCGACTGAATATATCCATTCAGGTGATGTTGGACCTTACGACGCACAACTTCGTGCAATCCGCGGTGATGTGGAACTCCACCGCCCAGAACAATCCGTTGCGGAGAATAGGCATAGATCAGATTGACTAAGGCCAAGGCAATGTATTCCGCTTCCAGTTCCCAGGCCGGATGGGAATCAGGCAGTGTCTCGGCGGTTTGTCCCCAGCGCTGGTTTATTGACAATCCGGAAGCCAGCCCCTCTAAACAATCGCCGTGAAATGGGCAACTGCCAGGGAATGGGTCGTTTTCCCAGTCATGAGATATGACGAAGTGACCAGCTTCGGTATGGACCAGCCCATGCAACGGACGACCATTTGCCAGCACGCCCACTCCGACACCGGTTCCCACGGTTATATAAACAAACGGGTCCATAGATTGATTACCCGGTGTCCAGTAATGCTCACCAAACGCAGCTGCGTTGACATCAGTATCGAAGGCCACAGGCAACTTCAAAGCCCTTTCGATTCCACCACGCAAGTTCACCTGGCTCCAGGCTGGTTTCGGAGTAGTGGTAATGTAACCGAAGGTCGGCGAAGATGTATTCAAATCCACTGGCCCAAACGAGGCGATGCCAACCGCCGCCAATTCACCCCGCTCGGCATACGGCGCGAAGAATCCAGCCGCTTGGCGGATAGTCTCATCAGGAAGTGTTGTGGGGAAGCGAGTCTCTTCAACCACGCCACCCGGACCGGTCCCGATCATGCAGACAAATTTCGTTCCACCTGCTTCGATGCCGCCATATAACTGCTTCATCCTGCACCTCTTTAAAGTATTGTTAAATAATTCGACAGTTTCACTTCAGGGTTTGAGCCAATAACCATTGGTAAAGCTCTGTGTCTGCATAAGCGCGCGTCCACGAACCAGCATGGTCAGAATCCGCATAAAAAGTAAATCGAATATTTCCGTCACAATTTTTCAACGCATCCACTAAAACCTCCGACTGGAAAGGCAGAACGTCAATATCCTCACCACCATGGAACACCCAAATCGGAATATCGCATAAAGCGCGGATATTTTCAGGGATGGCGCGGTTGCCTTCCTGATAACCGCCCGCAATGGGTACGATGGCTGCAAAGCGATTGGGATAGCGTAAAGCAAATTCCCAGGTACCAAATCCTCCCATACTAATCCCGGTCAAGTAAACGCGCTTTGGGTCTACCGAATAAGTTGATTGGATCTGATACAACAAGGTATTCAACGAATCGATCATATCCGACCACCACAACTTATCGGCAGACAATTGCGGTGATACGACAATAAAGGGGAAATCAGCCTGCTGCTCTAGAATTTTTGGGAGAGGTTGTTTCTTGAGAAGGTCAAGATTGTCTCCCCGCTCGCCTCTCCCATGAAGGAACAGGATCAAAGGCCATTTTTGCTGGGGGTCTTTTCCATAGGAATCTGGTAAATACAGCAAATATCTCACTTGCACTGTCTGCGACATCTGATTTGCAATAACGGTTTTTATAAATGTTGAATGTGGTTTTTGATTCAGACTCAAAACCAGATATTGGGTTGGAACTTCAGAAGGTGCGAGAGTCAAAGGCGGCATGGGATAAACCTGCTTAGCATTCGGTCTGGTTGTACATCCTGCTTGCACCACAACAATTGATATTGCCACTAATGACCACATTAAAGGGAAGCGCGAAAGTGTGGTTTTCATAATCCATCGTCTACAATTTGCCAGAAATTAGTACCCGATCCTACTTTATCCGGTAATAACGGCTGTAATCATTGCACAGCAAATGGAGTGCAGGCACATCTTCTTCGATTGTCGGAAAACGTCCAATCGGCTCGAAGAAACGATTATCGCTGTGGTCATCGTTCACCAGCGAAATCTCACCGATAAGCACTCGCCCTTCGCCCCAGAATTTGTGATAACAGCGCGGTTCAAGAGTGATGCTCTCTCCGGGCGCGAGTCTGACTATCTCCCCCACTTTGAGGTTGTGCCGGACACCATCGATTGCAACGGAAACATCATTGGTCAAGTCCAAATTTTCGTCGGGAGTGGCATTATAAAGTTGGATAAGTAATTGTCCACCGCCCCGGTTGATAATGTCCTCCATCTTTTTCCAATGGAAGTGCAGAGGGGTAATTTGCCCATCTTCAACCTGCATGATTTTCTCGGCATATAGTTTCCCGGTCTGCGTTTGCCAGTTGCGCGGGTTACCGTTCCGGATCGTAAACAGGACCAATCCGAAATGGGAGAAATCCCCCATGCCAAAGTCGGTGATATCCCAGCCTAGTTGATTTTCAACAATTTCCCGTGCCTCTTCACCCCTCGCCACCCAATCATCCAGAGTCCAGTAAGCAAAAGGCGGTAGGTGGAAACCCTTACTACGAATAAAACCATCTGCAAGAATTATCAACTCGTTGATTTCTGAGCGCCTCATAATATTCTCCTGTTTTTGAAAACTTCAGGGGTCTGTGACAATCACGCTGCCACAGACCCCTAGAATATTGCGCATTGAACTGTCCTGGGGGAAAAGGAACCAGAGAATATAGTTCAAAATTGTAGTCGGCAGCTATCTATAATCCATTTAATATATCTCAGGTGGTAGTTTTTGCACCGTTACTATCAAGCCCTTTTGGAATAACACCCATCTCATGGACCGCTTCGGCACCGACCATCAAACTTACGATCTTATCCGGTTGGGTCTTTGCTGCGGTTTCCTCACCGACTTTCCGGCCTCGCCGCAAAATTACAATCCGATCAGCTACTGCAAAGACATCCTGCATGTTATGGCTGATGATGATAACCGGTACACCCTGGTCGGCAAGGGTGCGTACCAGTCCCAGCACTTTTCGCTGTTCGGAAACACCCAGGGCTGCAGTCGGTTCGTCCATGATCATCACTCTGGCATTCCAGTAAATGGAACGGGCGATTGCCACGGATTGGCGCTGTCCACCCGAGAGGTTACGTACCTGTTGAAAAAGAGAGGGGATTTCGATATCCAACCGTTGTAATGCACCGGTCGATTCATTTGTCATTTTACGGCGGTCCAACGTGTTAATCAATCCGCCAAGGTATCTCCTCTTTATTTCACGCCCAAGGAAAATATTCGCGCCGACATCCAGGTTCTCAGCCAGTGCTAGGTCCTGGTAGATGGTTTCGATTCCCAGGTCGCGTGCATTTCGTGGATTGGCAAAAGTCACCTTTTGATCATCAAAATAGATTTCACCGCTGTCAGGTTGGTATACGCCGGAGATCATTTTAATGAAAGTAGATTTGCCAGCACCGTTATCACCAACCAGGCCGATCACTTCGCCTGCATTCACTTCTAGGCTGACATTGTCCACAGCAATCAATCCGCCAAAATGCTTTGTGAGGTTCACTGCACGTAATATGGTTTTCATCATGTCCTGCCTTTAATACCTAATGTTCCATATTCCTGCCCAGTTGATCGACAATCACCGCAACAATCACCACAACACCGACTGCAACATACTGCCAATAAGGCTGCATGCCAAGGACTACCAGTCCATATTGAATAGTGGCGATGATCAACGCTCCGATCACCGTTCCAACGATGGTGCCCTCTCCACCGAACATGCTCGTTCCTCCAATGACGACTGCGGCCACTGCCATAAGCAAGCCAGTTTCTGCTGCATTAGCTGCACCACTGGTGAAGCGCGAGGCCCATAATACCCCGGCGATCCCGCCCAATACTGCAGCGAGGATGTAGGCCCGTGTCAGAGTGCTTTGTACCGGAATACCAGCCCGGGTGGCAGCTTGAATATTTCCGCCGATAGCATAAATATGCTGACCAAACTGGGTTTTCGCCAGGATAAACCAGATGACAACTGCGACAACCAGGGCAATGAGAACCACATTGGGTAGAATTGGGGTAATGTGCGCCAAGTCTGCAGGTAATGCATCAGCAGGAACCTTAAAGAAGCTGACTCCATGACTAGGCCAGTAATACAATATGCTGCCATTCCCGATCGGCCCGAGGTAGGGCGGCTGCTCGGCGATCTGGATGCCTTTGGCCCTAACCAAGGCAAGGCCATAGACCACATAGCCCATACCGAGCGTGGCGATGAATGGCGGAACCTTCAACTTCGATACCAGCCAGCCGTTAACCGAGCCGGGGATGATACAGATCAGTATGCCGCCCAGGAAACCAATCCCAATGGTCAAAATAGGGGACACATTGGCAGCATATAATGCCCGCATTATGAAAGCCGATATTACTGCTGACAATCCAAGGGTATAGTGGACGGAAAGGTCGATCCCTCCATTGCCGCTGATAATGATGATCGTCTCTGCCATACCAATCAAAAGGATTTGTGTGGCATAGACCAGGATACCCTGGACGCTGCGAGAGCTGATAAAATTAACATTATTGATCTTCTTGGAGAGGACCATAAAAACCAACACCATCGCGAGCAGGAAAAACCACGGCCAGATTTTTCGGATGGTTCTCAGTTTTTCCGCACGGCTCTTTTGAGATACTCGAGGCGTCACTTGAGTAAAAGTGCTCATGGTAATCTCCGGTTGTTAGCTATCAGATGATATCTCGATCCAGATGGAAACGATGTTGGACAACTGTGGATAATTTAATTTTAGTGCAGACTGCATAATGCAACAAGCGATAATTGCTCTGGATTTCCTAAAAATTATGTTTAGGTGGCATTTTAATCCAGGGGGGCGCACTGCCCCCCTGGATTTCTTTCCTTTGAAGAGAGCTTACTTGTAGAAGAACTTTGAAATGTTGGGGTCGTTCATGTTGTCGCGGGTGATGACCGCATAACCGGTGGGGATGTGCACCGGGATACTGGTTACACCGTTCATATAGGCCATAGCCATCTCGACCGCAAAGAAGCCCATGTCGGATGGTTTCTGGGCAATGACCAGGTCGGCCGTATTATTCTTGAGCATTTCAATGGCAGCTGCGGTGGCATCAAAAGCAACCACCTTGACCTTACCACTGAGACCCTTGTTGGCTACTACGGTGCCGGCGCCCTGGGCGCTGAACACATTGGTTCCAAAGATACCAGCCAGATCCGGGGTCTTGGTCAGCATGGCGTCTGTCTGAGCCTGTGCTTTGGAAGCATCATCTTCGTTGTAGTCCACGCCCGCAATGATGACGTTCGGGTACTCGGCTTTGATTACATCCTCGCAGCCCTTCTCGCGAGCATCGGTGCTGCTAATGCCGGGTCTCACATTCTGGATGTAGATTTTGCCAGTCTTGCCGATGGCATCTGCCAGGGCGCGGCAGGCGATCTGTCCGCCGAGATAGTTATCCGAGGCGATGAAAGACAGGGGGAATTTGACCGGTCCGTTGGCGTAATCGCCGTCACCAATGAAAGTATCAACGGTCAGCATGGGGATACCGGCGTCGGAGGCTTTCTGTAACGGTGCAATCATGGCCTGTGAGTCAACCGGAGCCAGGAAGAGGAAGCTCAGGTCGCCGCGGGCTACCATGGCATCGAGCATGGGGGTCTGGTCGGTTACATTCCAGTTCTGCGGAATCTGCGTGATGAGCTCGGCGCCGAAGGCATTGGCAGCGTCCTGAGCCCCGCGTTGCATGGTGGTGTAGAAGGGATCGTTTGTCCCAGCCAGGAAACCAATCTTAATACCAGCGGTCTTGCGGGAAACATTACCGTCGAAAGCCTGGTAGAAGAACTGCGAGACCTTGGGGTCGTTCATGTTGTCGCGGGTGATGACCGCATAACCGGTGGGGATGTGCTTCGGGATGCTGGTGGCGCCGTTCAGGTATGCGACAGCCATTTCAACCGCCAGGTAGCCCATGTCGGATGGTTTCTGGGCAATGACCAGGTCGACCGTATTATTCTTGAGCATTTCAATGGCAGCTGCGGTGGCATCAAAAGCAACCACCTTGACCTTACCACTGAGAC
>JBGQAS010000181.1:0-4904 GCA_041494435.1 Anaerolineaceae bacterium
AACCAGGAATAGGAAAACGAAGAAAACAAGATTCGATTGTACCTGTGTAAAGGGGGAGTAATTCCCGAGAACAGACGCCAGAATGGCAGTACCAAAACCTATGAACAGACTGACATCACTTAAACGACCTTTGAAAAGTGTGGATGCGAAGTAAATCGAAAGAACGAGGTTGATGACTGCGGCTTCGATCCATACAGCGGTGAAAAAGGCTGCGACGAGAATAAACGCGAGTTGGAGTAAAAGACTAAAGGAAAGGGCCTTCACCTCGAGAGAGATCGTGGGAAGTTGATAATGGCTAAACAGAGAGATCAAACCAATGATCAGGAAAACACCTGCGAGGATGAAGATCTGGGATGCTGATAAAAGAATGCCAATAACAAAGAAAAGCAGGGCGAAAAGAATGGAAGTAAAACTAATTAAACGGACGATCCATTCTGTGAGCTGAAAACCTTTACTCCTCGAATCTGCAGTTCCAGGAGTAGCACTATTTGGGATGATATTTTGCTCTGTCATATGCGGCTCCAGCCTTAGCCTTCGGATTGTTTTTCAGGTTGTGGGATTAATCCAACTTCCACTTCGGAAAGACCGAGAGTTCTCCCCAACTCCGAAGCTGCGGTTCTCAGAATGTCATCTATGGATGTGTAGCTTTGCACTTTCGTGGTAAGGTCCCGAACTAAATGCTCGTTGTTTGCGCGTAATTGGATTTCTTCATTCTTCCGGGCATTTTCCAGACCCACAGCCAACCGGTCTGCAAGGGCTGAGTAGTATTGCTTGGTTGCTTCATCGATCTCAGTTGAGGCAAAATGCAGGTCTATGGAACCAATTATCTGCCCATATAAACGTAAGGGGATCGCCATTACCAATCTTTCATCACGACCCACTTTCACTTTCTTTTCAATGATCTGACCAGATTTCATTGATTCATCTGCTTCCGGTGGGATAGTTTTTTCGATTTTTTCGCCCTCGGTCCCAGCACTGAATGAAATATTTGTGCCTGTTTTTTGACCAAAACGTTGCCAGGATTGTCCGGTGATCGATTCGGACACATTGGTCAAGTCTTTCACCGTGGTTTCCAATTTCTCCAAAATACGCGTGCGTTCGATTCCGACCGCAAGTTGATCTGCAATTGTTTGGAGGATATCAACGTCTTCTTTGACAAATGCGGATTCCTGCTGGCTCTGAACATCCAGGGCACCAATGACGGTTTCGCCTACTCTCAACGGCAAAGCCATTTCAGAACGGGTTTCAGGTAACAAAGGATTTCGGAAATGGACAGCATCTGCACCCACATCCAATGCGATACGGGGTTCTCCTGTCCCTACAACCCGACCGACAATCCCTTCCTGCCCAGACCTTAATTTGTGTTTCTGCTCCAGCATCCGTTTTCCTGATTCACCAGTAGCAGAGCTCAAAACCGCAAATTCTTTATTGCCATCGAGAAGGAAAACACCTGCATGATAGAAGCCAAACCGATCACGAATCAAGTCCACTGTTTTTTGAAGCAAAGCGGGTTGATCAGTAAGAGTTGCAATATCTCGTGCAATCTGGTTGGCAAGATCTCTCTGTGAGTTACGTTTGGTTAATTCAGCAGTCTGTTGCTTGATAGTTTCATCACGGGTTTTCTTTTCATGATTAAGGTCTTCCGCGAGAGTGATTTCATTGGTCAGGCTGGAAATAAAACGACGGATGAGCACATCCGAAATGATGATGATAATTGCTGAAAACAGAACCAGGGTTAGGATGCCTAAAATCCATTCAGATGTTGTCCCTGCAGAAACTGCTCCCAATGTTTGAAGAGGGATGATCCCAAGAAGGAAATTGATACCTATCCCGGTCATGACCAATGAAACAACGGCAGCAAAAATTATGGAAATCAACCTGGTAGTCATCACAGACATGAGGAAGATAGCCAACAGGAAATACAAACGGCTGTCTCCCAGGATTCCCTTTTGAACAAGGTTGGTAATACCGATGATGGTTAATATCGCGACCAGGCCATAGAACCGTATTTCGAAATTAATTCTCCGAAAGAAAGTAAGGAAAAGAACGCCCAACAAAGCAATCCCTGTTGGGATGAGCTGGGTAAATTGACCGGATTGTAATGAATTGATAACTTGAATGATAAAAAGCACTGAACCAAGGATGGAAGCAACAAACGCACCATATATCAATGCCTGATCCCTGATAGTGGTTAATTCCTCGGAAGGTGATTTGATTTTTGCCGGTAAGTTTAGTTCGTTCATAACATCCTCATACTTCCGATTTACAATTATTTCGAACTCATTTTTTGAGCAGGATTAATGTATATGGATGCCTGGCTGATCTCTGGCATTTTTGCAATTTCGCGAGCCGCAGTCTTAATAGAATCTTCTACCGTTGCCGTTTTGGATAATTCCGTAAGCATGGTATTCAGCCGAACTTCCCGATCCGCATTTTCTTTTAGATATTCGGTTTTTTGTAGGGTGAACAGTATCCCCCCGAGGCTTGCCGCCAAGGCTTCCAGGGTGGTCTGATCATGAGATGTGAAGCTATTGGGCTTTTGGTTGATGAGATCCAGCATGGCAATCAGCTTGGATTGGAACATAATTGGAACGACCAACTCGGATGCAATTCCCGCTTGAATAGGCAGGAATTCTTTATTGCCCGAGTAATCTTCGACGAGGATAGTTTTCAAGTTCTTAAGCGCAGAACCCAAGGTTCCTTCCCCGGATTTTATAGTTCGATTTTCGAGGTTGATGAATTCTTTTCCGCCCGTGAAGAAAAAAGTAAATAAATTTGTCTTACCAGGGGTAAATAGAGAGACCTGGTCATTCCCGTATAACATCGCAAAGCTATCCACCAGGTTACGGAGAGCACTTTCCAAATCAGCAGATGAGGAAACGACAGAGATCAGTTGAAGAATTTGCCTCGGAGCTAACCTTTCTGCCATGGTTTCGCGTTTAATGGAAGGTTGAATTTTCTCTGGTTGATCTGACATGGTTTATCCTATTTATTAAGGTCCCATACCGGTTTATGGTCTAATATCTTCTTGATCTGTTTCGGAAACTCATCCGGATCCAACGGCTTTCCTAGAAAACCATTAAATCCTGCCAGTATGGCTTTGTTTTTTTCTTCCTCGGTGGCGAGTGCTGTTACTGCAATGATGGGAATGGCGTCAAAAGCATGATCCTGGCGAATCTTTCTCATGGCAGCGAACCCATCTTCGTAGGGCAGCATAATATCCATGAAAATAAAATCAATGTTTTCGAGTGTACCCGCATATTCAGCTACTTCATAGCCTGAAGATTTCCATTCACTGCGAATCCCCATATTATCAAGCATTCTTGAAACGAGAAAAAAATTCGCAGCATTATCTTCCACAACAAGGCAGAATTTTCCTCGTGAAGAAGAATTTGCCGGTTTAGTGGCAGGTGTCTTAAGAAAATCTTTTTTTTCAGTGATCACGGTCATCCTGGTTTAGGAAATCTACCCAATGAAGCGATTCATCGTGTCAAGAAAAGCTTCGATATCGATCGGTTTCTCGATATAGCCATCACACCCAGCTTGAAACGTGCGCTCCCGATCGCCCTTCAGTGCATTAGCGGTAATGGCAACGATGGGAACTTTGTTTAAACTAGGATTCATTTTTAGCTTCACAGTGAGAGAATAACCATCTTCATCAGGCATGTTGATGTCGAGGAGGATCAAGTCGGGAATGCAAGAAACCAACAACTCCATGGCTTGTTTTGCGCTTTCCGCCTCCATGACGTTGTAACCCTGGAATTGCAGGAGCCTACGAACAAGCCTTCGATTCTCTTCGTTGTCTTCTACATTTAGAACGGTTTTTGGGGGGGCTTGATCGCTTACCTCTGCGAAGCTGGATAGCATAATAATATTATACAAGAAAAACATTAACTGACACAAAAATAGACCAATTTGTAAGGTTTTTGGTAGAAAATATTTGCAATAGGATCTGAAGAAGGAGTAAAAATTAGCATACTTCTGATCTACATCTGTCTTTGCAAAAAAACTAACAAGCTTTTAGTTCAATATTTCGATGTCATTCTCATAAAATAGACTTCCAAGAAGCAGATTTCTTGGAAGTCGGTCGAACGTAATGATCGTTTTAGAGCGGGTGATGGGACTCGAACCCACGGATGGTACCTTGGGAAGGTACTGCCTTACCACTTGGCTACACCCGCCAGTGGAGAGGATTTCTCTCGCATTTATTATATTCGAACACCTGGCGATTGCAAAGGGAAATTATTTTGGAACCATTTGGGAGAAAAATCGGATAGCATACCCTTGATGGTATAATGATTTTCGGGTTTGTTAAGGTAAACTCGCGTATGTTATCTTGAGGAAGAGGAGTTCGATTGGTCGCCAATCCCTTAAATTGGTTGCTGGGGTTATTTTCTCTTGATATTGGAATTGACCTGGGGACGGCAAATACATTAGTGCATGTTCGAGGGAAGGGGATTGTATTGAATGAACCCTCATGGGTCGCTATCGATAAAAAGACCCGAAAAACCATCGCTGTGGGCAGCCTGGCTAAGGAAATGGCCGGAAGAACCCCAGCGAATGTTCAGGTTATCCGGCCATTGAGAGATGGGGTTATTGCTGAATTTGAGATCACACAATCGATGTTGGGGTATCTGATCGGTAGAGCTCACCAGCAAACCATTGCTCCTGTTCCAAGGCCAAGAGTAGTCATTGGCATCCCCTCCGGAGCAACGGAAGTAGAAAAAAGAGCTGTCTACGATGCTGCTATGTCAGCTGGAGCAAGAGAAACCTTCCTTATCGAGGAACCAAGAGCAGCAGCCCTGGGGGCAGGTCTCCCGATTGGAGAAATTGGCGGGACAATGGTTGTGGATATGGGGGGAGGGACCACAGAAGTTGCGGTGATGTCCATGGGTCAGGTTGTG
>JBGQAS010000222.1:0-4249 GCA_041494435.1 Anaerolineaceae bacterium
CATCCCTGCCTTTAAAAGGAGTTTGATCTTTTCGGGTTCCACGGCTTGATTGGTAAATTTACGGATACTGCGTCGCCTAAAAATGGCGTCAAGAACATCGTTTTTCATTTTTCCTCACCAATAAGATTTCTCATTCGGTAAATATTATGATTTGCTGTCGTCATTTTAACCCAGTACCCTTCGTTAAGGTGCTTTATTGTATAATCGTTTTGACTTGGAGGTTTAATGGAAATTAATTGGTATGGACATTCTTGTTTCCGGCTCACCGAACGGAATTATGCCACCGTGGTGACCGATCCTTATAACTCAGAAACTGCTGGTTATTCCCCTTTAAAATTGCGCGGCGATATTGTAACCATCAGCCATGAATCCGCAAACCACAATTATGTGAGCGCGGTGAAGGAAAAATCCCACGTGATCACCGGACCCGGCGAATACGAAATTGGCGGAGTGTTCGTCACCGGTATTCAAACAAATGGTTTGATCAAGGCTGTCGATCGCGAATTGCGCAACACCTTGTACTTGTTCGATTACAACGGGGTCACGGTTCTACACCTGGGAGATATCACCAAGGTGCCCACCCAGACGGAAGTGGAAGACCTGGGTCCCATCAACGTAGTCCTGGTCCCCGTTGGTGGCGGAGCTGATAGCCTGAACGCTGCCAAGGCAGCTGAAATCGTCAGCTTGCTTGAACCGAACATCGTCATTCCCATGCACTATTCCACACCTGCCACCCCACTCAAATTGGATCCACTTTCCAAGTTCATCAAGGAAATGGGACAACCCAAGTATGATGTTCTTCCTTCCATAAAAATAACCAGTGTAAACAGCCTTCCCGAAGAAACCCGGGTGGTGGCTTTGGAGTATTCACACGAATAAGGGGTCATCATGGGGCTGAAAGTGATCATGACCTGGGACATCGCGCCTGAAAAGGAACGTGAGTATTTCGAATTCGTGGTGCGCGATTTCATCCCCGGGCTGCAGCGCTTGGGGTTTGAACTGAACGATGCCTGGGCGACCGTTTATGGCAAGCATCCCCAAATCCTCATCGGAGCCACCTTGCCTGATATGCCCAAGGTAAAAAAGGTGCTGGTCTCTGACGAATGGAAAAAGCTGCACGACCAGCTCCTTGGGTTTGTCCAGAATTTCACCATGAAAGTCGTCGAAGCCAGGGAAGGGTTCCAGTTCTAAGCTTCTCAAACCAGAAGATGGGCTGAAACTCAGCCCATCTTATTTGATTAATATAAGATATCATTTTCATGTGAGCCGAAAGCTTTCCACCCTTCTGTTAGCCTGGTATGCCAGGAATTCCCGCAGCCTGCCCTGGCGTGGAGATCCGGACCCATACAAGATTTGGGTTTCGGAGATCATGGCTCAGCAGACCCGCATCCAAACCGTCATCCCCTATTACCTGCGTTGGATTAGAACGTTCCCTTCCATAAAGGCTCTGGCAAGAGCAAATGAGCAGGATATTTTGAAAAACTGGGAAGGGCTGGGGTATTACTCCCGTGCAAGAAATCTTCACAAAGCCGCCAGGGTGGTCATGGAAAAATATGCGGGTCATCTCCCAGAGGAATCCAATTTATTGCGGGAGTTGCCCGGGATCGGTCCTTATTCTGCTGCAGCCATTGCTTCCCACGCCTTTGGTAAAAATGAAGCCGCCCTTGACGGGAATATCCGCAGGGTGCTCGCAAGAGTATTCAACGTATCTCTGCAGGTTGGCACCCCGGAATTTGAAAAGAAATTGAATCATCTCGCTCAGGTTAATCTACCCAAAGGGAAAGCTGGCGATTACAACCAGGCGTTGATGGATCTGGGTTCATCCATTTGCCTTCCACGAAACCCAACATGCTCCATTTGTCCTTTGAAAAGTCTGTGCATTGCCCAAAAGGAAGGCATTCAGAACTCCCTTCCGGTCCGCAAAAAAGCTACCTCTTTGCCAACCGTGATTGTTACCGCTGCCATTATTTTGAACCATGGAAAAACCCTCATTACCCAGCGTCCCTCTCATGGCTTGCTGGGCGGGATGTGGGAATTTCCGGGTGGCAAATTGGAGCCATCGGAAACACTGGAAGACTGCTTGCAAAGAGAAATCAAGGAAGAGTTGGGCACTAAAATCATCATCCAGGAACCCTTCGGAGTTTTCAATCACAGCTACTCCCATTTTCATGTGGAGCTGCACGCTTACACCTGCAAATTGAATGGGAATAAACCCAAACCTTTACAAGTGAAATCCTTCCAATGGGTAAAGCCGGTTGACTTGCAAACCTTCCCCATGGGGAAGATTGACCGCATGATTTCTCAGCAATTGATCTTAGGGGAAAAGAGACATGAAAGATGAGTTCGAGCAAGCACGTGAGTTGATGGTTTCCGAGCAAATCGCTCGCCGGGGAGTGACTGCCCCGCGGGTTCTGACTGCCATGCGCAGTGTACCCCGCCATTGTTTCGTTCCTACTGAATCTCAATCGTTTGCATACGACGATTACCCCATTCCCATCGGGCAGGGGCAAACCATTTCCCAACCCTACATCGTCGCTTTGATGACCCAACTTCTGCAACTGGAAGGGGATGAAACCGTGTTGGAAATTGGCACGGGTTCCGGTTACCAGGCCGCCATCCTGGCTTCCGTTGCCAAAACCGTTCACAGTGTGGAAATGCTCCCGGAACTTTCCGACCGGGCAGCCAGGATTCTCGGAGAGCTTGATTTTCACAATATCCATTTACATGTCGGGGATGGAGGCCTGGGTTGGCTAAAAGCTGCCCCCTACCAGGGCATCCTGGTGACGGCAGCCGCACCCAAGCCTCCCCAGGCTCTGCTGGATCAGCTCGCGGATGGTGGCAGACTGGTCATTCCCGTCGGGGGTCGGGGTAGCCAGGTGCTGCAAGTCTGGGAAAAGGTCAAGGCGGGTTTCAGCCGCGAGGACATCATCCCTGTGGCCTTTGTCCCTCTTCGCGGGAAATCGGGCTGGCATGACGGGGAATGGTGATTTCGAAAATTTATTTATGTCGTCGTAGGGATGCTTCTTAACAAAAAAACTCTCCTTCCGGAGAGTTTTGATTTTCTGGGTTACCCTTTTTCGATGGTCACAAACACCATCGGACGGCGGCGGGTTTCAGAATAGAGATAGTTCCCGACGGCTGTTTCCACTTTCTTCTTGGCATCGCCATTGGATTCGCGCAACGCTTCGGTGATTTTTTGTTTTAGTTGCCTGCTCAGTCCATCCAGACTTCTGGCGGGCATGAAGCCCTTGGTTTGGATCTGCGGATCTTCCTGCAGCCTGCCATTGGAGCGGTTGACGCGTAGATTGATCAAAACCATCCCATCCTGAGCCAGGGATTCACGTTCCCGCATTACCTGCGGATCGATATCGCCAACACCTGATCCATCCACAAACACGTACGGGGCGGCAATCTTGTGTCCCAGCTTCATTTCACCTTTGTTGAAGATGACTGTCTGACCGTTCTCGATCACCAGGATGTTTTCATGTGGAATCCCGATCTGCTCCGCGATATGGGCATGCTGCTTGAGATGACGCAGTTCACCGTGGATGGGGATGAAATATTTCGGGCGGGTGAGATGCATAAGGAGTTTCATCTCCTCCTGGCTCGCGTGTCCCGATACATGCACAGGGGCAATGGCTTCATATAAAACCTTCGCTCCCCGCTCGAACAAGCGGTTCACCACCCGGTACACACTTTCTTCATTCCCGGGGATGGGGTGCGAAGAAAGCACAACGGTATCCCCTTCTTTGATCTCTAGAACATTAGAGGTCCCCATGGAAAGCCTGCCCAGCATGGATGTGGGTTCACCCTGTGAACCCGTTACCATGATGGCTACTTTGTTGTCTTTCATGTTCAGCGCCTGATCGATGGTCACGATCAGATCGTCCGGGATTTCAAGGTATCCTAGTTTGCGGGATATTTTCATGTTATCCACCATGCTCGGTCCGGCAAATGCCAGTTTGCGATGGTAACGCTGGGCGGCATTGGCGACCTGTTGCATGCGCGAGATCAGCGAGGCGAACGTGGCAACGATGATCCGTCCTTCTGCTTCGCGAAACATAGTATCGAAAGCGGCATCGACCACCCGTTCGGAAGGAGTCCAGCCGGATCTCTCTGCATTGGTGGAATCAGCTAATAATGCCAACACTCCTCGCTGTTCGAATTCCGCCAGCTTGGCGTAATCCGTCGGCCAATTGTCCACCGGCGTGTGATCAAATTTGTAATCTCCGGTGTGAATGATCAGGCC
>JBGQAS010000054.1:0-8604 GCA_041494435.1 Anaerolineaceae bacterium
AGCTTCATCCGGATGATCCATGGTGTACTGGATCCCTTGGAGTATGGCAGCGACCATGCTGCGAACCAGGGCAGGATTCTGGCTGATGGTGGTTTCATTCGTCAATAATCCATTCCCTACCATCGGGAGATAATGCGAGACATTGACCACATTAACGGGATATCCACGAGATTCCAGCTGGATGGGTTCGTTGTTGGAATAAACCACAACCGCATCGTCGCGCCCTACGATCAGCGATTCCACCTGGGTAAACCCAATGGTATCGAGGGTGACATCCTGATCTGTCAGGTTCGCAGACTTCAAAATAGCTTCCATCCCAATATAGCTGGCACCCGAAAGCATGGGAATACCGATTTTCTTACCCTTCAAATCCGCGGGTTTGGTGATATTGGCTATCTTAAGGGATGCAATTGCAACCGGGTATTTTTGAAACCAAACCATCGTGTAAACAATGGGCAATCCCTGTGCTCTCCCTAAGAGAACCTGCTCGCCGGAAACAATGGCGAAGGGTATTTGCCCGGCTCCCACCAAAGCCACATTATCCGCTTCCATGCTGTAATCCAACTGGACATCCAAGTTTTGGGCGCTGAAGAACCCCTTATCTATTGCTACATACAAGGGAGCAAATTGGATATTGGGGATGAATCCCACCGGTAAACGAATGGTATGAGGAGAAGCCGCTGGTGTACAGGCGGTAATCAGGAGGATCAGGATTGCAATGGACAGGAAACTTTTTTTCATGGGGACCTCATTCATTGACCTTTTGCCATTTCAGAAAGTAATGTTCCAGGAGAAGCACGGCTCCATATAAAGCCAAAGCCAGGATGATCAGGGTGAGGATTGCAACGAAGACCAGGGCAGTGTCGTATTGTCCACGCGCTATGCTGATGAGGAATCCCAGCCCCCGGTCGGAGCCGACGAATTCACCAACGACAGCACCAATTACCGAGAGAGTTGCCCCGATGCGCAAGCCCCCCAGGAAAATGGGCATGGCGCCGGGAATTTCCAAGTAGCGCAGCACCTGGATCCGCGTCGCCCGGAAGGATTTCATCAAATCACGCAAATGCTCGGACACTGCCCGGATGCCAACCACGGTATTGACCAATACAGGAAAAAAAACAATCAAGGCACAAATCAATATCTTGGATACCAGCCCCGGTCCAAACCAGATGACCAGCAATGGGGCAATGGCAACGACGGGGATCGCCTGGCTCCCTACCAGGATAGGGGAGATGATCCGCTCGAGAAACCGGGATCTTCCAAGGAAATAGCCCAGGGTGATGGCCAGCAAGCAGCCAATGAACAATCCCAGGATAACTTCCAGTAGGGTAAACGCAGCATTGCGGAGCAAGGAGCCATCCGCGATGGCACTCCCAAAACGCAGCACCACCTCCCAGGGACTGGGCAAAATGAAAGCAGGAAATTTGAAAATCCAGACCAGCACCTGCCAAATTAAAACGACGACGCCTATGGATATGAGGATCACCCAACCGCGTTGCCGGTCCAAAATATCCAGGAAGGTTCGTCTTTTCTTTGGCGTTGTTTGACTTGACATAGAAAAACCCTGACCATTAGCCGTCAGGGTTCAGACATACACATCATTCTTTCTGGAATGACCTTCTTTCATCCGGACTTTACCGTCGACCCTGGAATTTCACCAGGTCAGCTTACGCTCGTGGGTTTTAACCACCGGTCGGGATTTACACCCTGCCCTGAAGGCAACCGAGATTAGTATACTTTTTTTCTACAGATTGTCAAACCCCTTGCCATTATTTGCCAAGGGATTGTTCCAGGTCAGCAATGATATCTTCAACATTCTCAATCCCGACTGAAAGCCGAACAAGTCCGTCGGAGATGCCTGATGCCAGGCGGACATCACGCGGGACACCGGCATGAGTCATACTGGCTGGATGCTGGATGAGGGTATCCACATTACCCAGGCTGACGGCCAGGGTCATCATCTTGACCTTATTCATCATGGCTTCACCAGCTGCCAGGCCGCCCTTTAATTCGAAGGAAAGCATACCGCCAAAATCGAGCATCTGCTTTTTGGCCAGCTCGTGATCCGGGTGGCTTTTCAACCCCGGGTAAAAGACTCTTTCCACAGCAGGATGTTTTTCAAGATACTCCGCCACCTTCATGGCATTTTCGCAATGACGCTGCATGCGAAGTTCAAAGGTCTTCATGCCAATGTTTGCCAGCCAGGCTTCGATGGGGCTGTCGTTCCCGCCCAGGACTTTCAGCATGGCATACAGGGCGCCGTTCACATAATCGACATGTTGGCTGATGACCGTGCCACCAACGATCTGGCCATGCCCGGAAAGATACTTGGTGGTTGAATGCACCACCACATCCACCCCAAAGGTTAATGGTCGCTGGCAATAAGGGGTGGCGAAAGTGTTGTCCGCAAAAACCCAGGCTCCCGCCTTGTGAGCAATATCCACGACAGCCTGTATATCCACTATTGCCATGGTGGGATTGGATGGGGTTTCAATGTACGCCAGGCATGCTCCTGGATTCTCCTTGAAAGCTGTTTGCCATTTTTCAGGGGAAATATCCTTTAGAAAAACCACCTTGATCCCAAAATGAGGTGCCATGTCGTGTAGAAAAGTATATGTCGCGCCGTACAGGGCTTCCTGGGCGATGATGGTATCCCCGGTTTTCGCTCTTGCCAATATGGATGTGGCAATCGCGGCCATGCCGGAAGAGAATACAAAACCGCCTACCAAGCTATCGACGGGGGTATCAGGATTCTTTCTCAAGATGTCCAGACCTTCCAAAACGGCATACTTCAATGCCAGCTGGTCCAAGTTGGGGTTTTTCAAACGGGTGTAGATGTAGCCCGGTTTTTCCCCTTTAAAAATTGCCGCCCCGGTGGCAACATCGGGGAAGCCAAAAGTGGAAGTTTGATAGATCGGCATCACATGAGCATCATAAGGATTGTCACCCTCCCCCACGTGAGTCGAAAGCGAACCCATACCCATTTTTGGATCGATTTTTTTCATTCAGTCTCCTCGGTGACAAATTGCGTTGGGATTATAACGGTAAAACAGATTGGATTAACACGATGTATTTCCTGTTTTTACCTGACAGATGGTGATGTTGGAGTTAGGCTGGTTTCGATCCTAATTTGCTCTTTTCCCGCGATCGGAGAATGATCCAAAGCACTACCCAGATGATAGGCAGACCGATCAGGATGAAATAGTCAAACAACAGATAACCTTGCACCCAACCGATATTTAACACCCCGGCTACGCCTGAAAGAATCATGTAGAGCAGGCTGACGGCATAGGGTTGCCACCCTGCCAGGGTCAATCTCTGGTAAAGATGTGAGCGATGCGCGCTAAGTACCTTTTGATGTTTGATTGCCCGGGTGATGAATGTGATCAACGTATCCAACAGGAATGTCCACATAAAAATGGCGCCTACCGTAGCTGCTTTCCCCTGCAAATTGGAAGTTAGCAAGGGCAGCACGGCAAAGAAAAATCCCAGGAAGGTGCTGGCAACATCCCCCATGAAAATCTTGGCTGGTACCCAATTGTGTACCAGAAAACCCAAGCTCGCCGCACCTATTACCAAACCGATCCACATGGGATAAGAACTGAACCCGTAACCAATCAAAAGGCTGAGCACCATCCAACCTATTCCACTGACGAGCGCCACCCCTCCGGCAATCCCATCGATCCCATCCATGAAGTTGTAGGCATTCGTCAACCCTACAATCCAAATAAGCGTAACCGGAATCCCCAGTAAACCTAAATGGAGAGTTCCCAGAACTGGAAAGGTGACGTCATGGAAATACCCAACCATGGCAATGACCGCAAATGCCGCAAGGGATTGCAATAGCAAACGGACGGGGGCGGAAAGCGAATGACGGTCGTCCTGCCAGCCCACCTGGGCGATCAGACCCCCGGCCACTAGGAGCACTGTCCCAACGGTCCAAGCCTGGTTGATGAAGGTGAGGACGACTATGGTTATTAGAACCAGGATCACAATTATCAGGCCACCCCCACGCGGTGTAGGAATAGTGTGAGAGCTGCGCTGGTTGGGAATATCCAGGATCTGCTCGCGCAGGATCCACTTGCGCAATCCCAGGACTCCCAAGTAGGAAAGGATACTAATTCCCAGGAATATGACAACCAATGGGATGATCATCAAACCAAGCCCTCCAGGAACCGAGTGGTCTTTTGTATCTGCTGCACCCGGTTGAAATGCTTCACAAGGTAGTCGCGGGCAGACAAACCCATCTTTTTCCCTGTTTGCGGTTTTTGGGAGAGCGTAAGAATAGATTGCGCCAGCTTCTCGGCGTTACCTGGTTCCACGAAAATTCCCCCCCTGGCTTCTTCAAGCACTTCGCGGATGACCCCATCGATCACCAGGATAGTCGGTTTCCCGGCAGCCATGTAATCAAACACCTTATTGGGGTACGTTGTGCGGAACATGGGGATATCTTCCAAAATCGCAAGGCAAGCATCCGCAGCCGCAACCACACTGGGCATGTCCTTTTTTGGTCTTGCTCCTGCAAAGATGATGTTATCAAGTTTCAAGCGCCTGGCTTCCGCTTCCAATCTTTCGCGATCCTTCCCATCCCCAAACAGGGCGATTTTGATGTTTTTATGTGCCTTCAAATATCCGGCTGCTTGCAGAACGGTGTCAATATCGTTCGCTTGTCCCAACGCGCCAGTATAGATGACCAGAAATTCCTTCTTGATACCCAATTCCATCCGGACCTTCGAACCATCCTCCTTGGGAGAAAACATATCTATATCCGTTCCATAGGGGATGAAAACGATCTTTTCCTTCCGAATCTTCTTTTTTTCAATGATGGAAGGATATGCCGGGGAATTCACCAAGATCCTGGTTGCTCTCTTGTAGAGGAACTTTTCCAACCCTCTTGCCAGCCAGATCAGCAGGGGATTTTTGATCACGCCCATGTCGATGGCAAAATCGGGCCAAAGGTCCCTGACTTCCAATAAAAAGGGTTTGTGTCGCCAGAAAGCAACCCACCAGGCAGACAGAGCTTGAAAAAGAGGTGGCGTGGTCCCCATCACCAGGTCCACATCCGGAATTCGCATGGCTGTCCCGATGGACCGGAACATAAAACTCAGAAACGAACGAATCCGCGAGAAATAACTTTGATGAATGGCGGAATAAATAGGGATACGGATGACCCTTACTCCATCCAGGTTTTGTTCGAAGGTGGATTTTTGCGTTGGGTCGACGGGGATCCCGGTTTGATAATTCAAATTGCTGGCAATAATCACCATCTCATGCCCTTTTTGGCGGAGAGCTTGAGCCAATTCAAAATGGCGGGTATGCCCCGGTTCCCCCGGAGAAACAAAAACCTGATTCAACAACAGGATCTTCATGAACGCCAATGTTTTTTCATTCGCTATTTGTCTTTTCCGTTTTGAAATGCCATTTCATTATATTATGGATGAATAAGTTGTCTTTTTCGAATAGAGTGAGGTTTATAGCTATAATAACCAATATCTCTAGGTACCGTTGAATTCCAAGATGCCAGATTCGATCTCTTCCTCTTTCCAACCTATCCGGCGCAGGGGACTTTTTCTCCTTAGCATAATTGTTTTTATTTCCTTTGCCGCCAGTATCACCTTGTTCGTCCTTGCCTTGCAGGAACAATATGGTGCCTACTTTGTTCTTTTTCTTGTTTTCTCCTTATTGCTCCTGGTCCCCTCTTTTTTTGTCATGTACCGCTTGTACGCTCTGATCCGCGCAGAATACCGGGTCAGCCGCGAAGGAGTGCGGCTTGTTTGGGGATTGCGTCGGGAGGAAATTCCTCTTAATGAGATCGATTGGGCGCGAATGGCATCTGAAATGGAAATTGACCTGGCTCTTCCTTTTCTGGCTTTGCCAGGTGCCATCCTCGGGACTGTACACAACGAGGAACTGGGGGATGTGGAATACATGGCCTCGGATCTCAATACCCTCTTGTTGATTTACACATCGAAGAAAACCTACGCCATCTCCCCTGCCGATGCAGGTTCTTTTCTGGATAGTTTCCGCCGTTCGTTTGAAATGGGCAGCCTGGCTCCCATTCAACCCATATCTATATTACCAGCTACCTACCTGCGTTCAGTTTGGTCCGACCGGTGGGCGCGCGCTTTTGTGCTTACCGGGTTCTTCCTTACCCTTTTGCTTTTGGCCGGTGTCAGCCTGATCATACCTACCATGAAAACAGTTTCTCTTGGGTTCAACGCCTCAGGGATCAAGATGGCACCAGTGCAATCCACCCAACTCTTGCTCTTACCAATCTTGTGCATTTTCTTTTTCATCGCCGATTTGATCGGTGGGCTTTTTTATTATCGGAAAAACGATACCCGCCCCATCGCATTCGTCCTCTGGATTGGTTCCATAACCACGGGGATCCTTCTTTCTGCTGCGCTCGCGTTCATCCTTTTATAAATCTTTGCACCTGTGGATGATCTACACCATTCAGTTGGCAGACATCTCCCCTCTCTGAATTGCCATTATAATTGCATGCAAAATGGATATAGAACGCATCCGTCAGGACTTCCCTCTTTTACAGGAACGGCGTAAAGGCAAGCCGATCATTTATTTTGATACTGCCTGCCAAAGTCTGCGCCCCCAACCCGTTATCGATGCCATTAATAGTTATTACCTGAAATCATCCGCCTGCATGGGTAGATCGATGCATTACCTGGCAGCCGAAGTGACCCGGGCATGTGAAGAATCCCGCAAGACGGTGGCTAAATTCCTAAACGCTTCCAAAAAAGAAGAAGTTATTTTTACCCGAAACACCACCGAAGGGATCAACCTCGTTTCTCATTCCCTGCAATTTAAAAAGGGTGATGTGATCCTCGTTTCGGATAAAGAGCACAATTCCAACTTGTTGCCCTGGCAGCAATTGGTCCAAAAACAAGGTGTCATTCTCAAGATCATCCCCTCGAATCCGGATAATACTTTCGATTTGGATGCCTTCGAGAAGCTACTTTCCAAGAGTGTAAAGCTGGTCGCTATCGGTTCAACCTCCAACCTGGATGGATTAACCATTCCCATGGCAACTGTGATCAAAAAAGCTCATTCAGCTGGAGCGCTCGTTCTGTTGGATGCAGCCCAAACTGCACCGCATCAAAAAATCGACGTCAAAGCCTTGAATGTGGATTTCCTCGCATTCTCCGGTCACAAAATGTTAGGGCCTTCAGGCACAGGTGTTCTTTATGGCAAGTACGCCCTGCTCAAAAAAATGGATCCTTTCCTGGTAGGTGGAGAAACAGTTTCCAGCACCACTTATGAAACCGGGGTGTTCCTGCCTCCGCCTGAAAAATTCGAAGCCGGTCTGCAGGATTATGCCGGGATCATCGGTCTGGGGGCTGCCGTGAACTATCTGCAAAAAATTGGGTTTGACTCGATTCAAAAGCAGGAACATCTTTTAAACACAGCTCTTTCTGACGAAATGCTGAAAATTCCAGGGATTACACTCATTGGACCGAATAATCCTGTACAGAGGGGCGGAATTTTTTCCTTCTATAAACAGGGCGCGGATTCTCATCAAATCGCTCTAATGCTTGATCAGATGGCCAATATCGAGGTTCGCTCAGGTCAACATTGCGTGCACTCCTGGTTCCACGCTCATAAACTGGCAGGTTCGGTGCGGGTTTCCTTCTATTTCTATAATACGCTCGACGAAGTCCATACCTTCCTCGAAAACTTCCATCAAATTGAAAAGGTGCTCTAAACCATGTTTTGTATAGCCTCCTTCATCGTTCTATCCATATTGGGTATTTTCAGCGCCACCAACCGTCAGTTGGCAAAAGAAGCCCTGGATTGTGTTTTCCACCGGGTAACCTTCCGCCCCTGCACCACCGGCTTCGATAAGAAAATGAAAGCCAAGCTGGTAGGTGGTTTGCTCACCCGTTCAGCTCCCATCGCAAAATTCATCAGCAAATACTTCGAAGTCCTTTCCTGGATCTTTGTCGCCCTATTCCTTCTCAGCATTGCCTTTGGCATCCGCGGACTTATCCTCTACTACACCACTGGCAGTTGCAATGGCTTGAACTCGACCGGGTTGTGCATATTTGACCCGAAAGGGGAGAATGTTGCCACTTCAGCTACGAATTGTCCAACCAGTGCCACTTCCGCAACAGACCTTACCCTGGCAGGGGTGAACCTTTCCACTTTCGCCGTGGAAAATCCAAACAGCCCTGAAAAGATTGTCTTCATCGGTTGCTACGAATGTGAATATTCACGCAAAGCCTACCCCGTGATGATCAAGCTGGTCGACAAATACAAACCCAATTTCGTCTTCGCTCATTTCCCGGTGAAAGGAGACACGAATCACCTGGCAGAAGTGGCGTATTGTGTCTACCAGCAAGACCAGGACAAATACTGGCAGTTGAACGACATCCTATTCAGCACCGCTATTTCCAACCTAGAAAAGGATACATTTGTGAACGAAATCCTCACCCAGCTTGGGGTGGATGTCGGTCAGGTGAACGCCTGCCTGTTCGACCCCAATACCTCCCGCACCGTCCAAAACCAGGTGACTGAGTTGGAGAAAACCCACCTCTTTGGCACCCCAACGGTTTTCATCAATGGCGAAGCCTTGGTGGGACCCAAACC
>JBGQAS010000249.1:0-3987 GCA_041494435.1 Anaerolineaceae bacterium
CAAGGATAAAATTGACCATTCATTGGAAGAAGCAAAAGGCAAGACAGATAAAGATCCCAAAACGAAATCCTTAAAAAAAGAATCCAAAGAAAAACCTGAAGAACATGACATGCTTTTCGAGATCAACAATATCATTCAGGACAAATTGAAAAGCTCATCAGATTCTGACCAGAAGATCCGCCTTGCCGGGGAGGGGACGACAGGAGTTTCTTTTTGGGTGGGTGAATCCAACTACACGACCATCGATGCCATTCCCGATCATCAGGTGAAGGACTTGATCAAAGGGGCTGTGGCGGAATGGGAAGCGCACGTGGGTTGAAATTGTTCTTGGTTTCAACACATGCAATTCGTCGTATAATACAAAAGTTACTGAAACAGAAGGAGTAAATTAATGAGCTTCGGATTGCCTGAAATCCTCGTCGTTGTTTTGATCGTTTTATTGTTATTTGGTCCCGGAAGGATTCAAAAGATATTCACGGAAATGGGAAAAGGGATCAAGTCCTTCAAAGATGGTTTACAGGGGAATAAGGATGAAAAAGTAGAGGAGGAGGAAAAGAAAGAACCTCCCGTGGAGAAAAAGTAAGGGAAATCTTTCCCCTTATACCAGCTCCGACCATTCAGGTCGGAGCTGTTTTTTTTACTATGCGGGAAAAAGCGTCTTGTAGCACTCGGGCAGGTATTTTTGAACCATTGCCGAAGTAATTCCATTTTCCTTGCAGATGGCTTCATAAATCTCTGCGCTTTTCCGCTTGATGCGTTCCTGGGTTTGGTTGTTCAATCCCCACAGACCAAAGCGCTGGGTCCAGCCGGAAAGCCATTCGAAGTTATCCACGAGCGACCAGTGGAAATAGCCCTTGATATTCCAGTTGAAATTTGTTGCACGCCAGACCTGGTGGACGTTTTCCACCAGCATCCGCGGGCGGAGGGCATCGGCTTCGTCTTCAATGCCGTTTTCGGTAATATAAACGGGCAAGCCGAAGCTATGAGCCCACTTCATGGTCTCAAACATGCCTACCGGGTCATTGGCAAAATTCCGCGATTTGCTGGGCTGCACATCCTTGGCAAGGTCAATATTGGCAAAAAGGGTGTCCTTGTTTTTTGGAGCAAAGGAGACGAATTGCCGGTTGTAGTAATTGACACCCAGAAAATCCATGGCACCTTTAGCTTCGGGAATTTTGAAGGGATGCAGGAAGAATCGGAATATGCCTGTCTGAATGGTGCGCGGCCAGGCTTCATTCCAGTTCCAGTCAAAGAAGCGGGCGAGGATCTGGTCGATGGGCGACCAGGCATGGGCTGGATGCATGGGCGCATGGTGAATGGAAAAACCCACTTTCGCTTCGGGCTGCAGGCCGTGTATGGCATGGTAAGCGAGGGCATGTCCGCGCATTAAATTGGCGAAAACAGTTACGGTTGCTTTTATCTCCGATCTGCCAGGTGGATACATGCCAAAAAGGTATCCCATCACTGAATAAACATTGGGCTCGTTGACGGTGATCCAGAAATTCACGAACGGCTTCAGGGCGTTCACCACCTTACGGACAAACGATTCGAAGAGGTGTGGAGAATCTTTCGATTCCCAGCCGCCTTTTTCCCTGAACCACAAAGGATCGGTAAAATGATGGAGGGTGATGACCGGGGTCATTTTCAGTTCGACCAATTTCTTGGTCATCTTCTGGTAAACCACCAGGGCTTTCTCATCCCACGTATCCTGGGTGGGTTGAACGCGACTCCATTCCACCGATAGGCGGTGCGCATTCTGCCCGGTGGTGGCGGCTCGTTCAAAATCCTTCTTCCATTCCCCCCTCCACCAACCCGAGGCATTACCTGAACGGCTGCCATCAGTAATATGTCCGGGTTCTTTCTCCCATTCGGACCAATTATTCTGGTTCTGCCCCTCCACTTGATGTGCCGCTGTTGCGGTTCCCCATAAGAAATTCTTTGGAAAATGATAACTGGCTTCAATCATGATTGTTCTCCGTAAGATTCAATGAAGATGGAATTATAAAGGATTGTTGGGCAGGCATTGCCTACAGAATTGCAAAGGGTCACCCGAGCAGATATAATCAAATCTGTCTATTTGGAAAAAGGATTAAATTCATGAAAAAATCGTCTTATATTTTGCAGGTCATTATTTTATCACTAGCCATTCTGCTGGCCAGCTGCGCCAGCCCCCGGGATCAGCTTTACGGCAAGTGGTTGGTAGATTCATCTGCAGACTTGCAAGCACAGGGATTGGGAAATCTGGTATTTGAATTCACCAAGGATGGCTTGATGAATATTTCCATTTCAAGTTCCACATTGAAATTCTTATATTCTGCCAAATTCGAGTTTGTTAATGAAAATTCCATCCGGTTTGTAAATGACGCCAACCTTCCTTCCAGCCTAGCGGGACAAATATACGAATTCACCATCAAGGGGGATAAACTAACACTAACCAAAAACGGCGAGGTGCAAACTTTCACACGAATCCCCGAAACTCAAACTACTCCAAAACAATAAATTTTCTCAATACTGAATTGAACCCCGTTAGGTCATTACTAATTTGCAACAATCCTGTCACCTTCTAAAAAAATCCGGATGATATAATCTTTCATTCTTTTTTGAGGAAACAATTATGGAAATCATGGACCAAAACCTTGTGAGGCAATTCAACCTGCCCAAGCGAATCACCCGCCTGGGTGAACTTGCTTATAACCTGTGGTGGGTATGGAACCCGCAGGTTCAAAGAGTTTTTCAACAGATCGATCGATATTTATGGGACCAGGTGAACCATAACCCAGTGGCATTTTTACACCAGGTAAATCGCACCCGGGTCAATGCCATAATCAAGAATGAAGAATATCTGGCTCATTATGATGAGGCAATAAAAGCTTTCGATGACTACATGAATGATGGTCGGCGCTGGGCAGTGGAACAGCACTCCGAATTAAAAAATGAGATGGTCGCGTATTTTTCTTTTGAATTTGGGTTGCATGAGTCTCTTCCCGTATACGCGGGAGGGCTCGGTGTGCTTGCTGCAGATCACTTGAAAGAATCCAGCGATCTGGGTTTACCCATCGTGGCTGTCGGATTTATTTACAACCAGGGATACTTCGAACAGCATATATCCGAGGATGGCTGGCAGGAAACACACAACTTGCTGTTGGATTTTCAAGAAATGCCGGTAGCACCAGTTATGGATGCGGATGGAAATCCTGTCAAAGTCACCGTTGACCTTTCGGATCGGTTGGTCCATGCGCAGGTGTGGCAGGTGCAGGTGGGAAGGGTTTCCCTTTTCCTGCTGAACAGCAACCTGGAAGAGAATTCGCCCGGAGACCGGGACCTGACCGCGCGCCTTTATACAAGCGATCTCAATGTTCGGATTTCACAGGAAATCCTGCTGGGCATCGGTGGCGTGCGCGCATTGAACCTTCTTGGATACAAGCCCACCATTTGGCATATGAACGAAGGACATTCAGCCTTCCTGACCATTGAACGTCTCCGCGAATTGATCAAAGCAGGGACCAAATTCGAAGATGCCGTGGAGAAGGTGCGCAATTCGAATATCTTCACCTCGCATACTCCCGTCCCGGCAGGCAACGATATTTTCCCGATCTGGCTTATCGAAAAATATTTCAAAAAAATCTGGATGGAAATGAACATTTCCCGGGATCAATTCATCGATCTCGGAAGAGACAACCAACCCTGGGGTGAAGCTTTCAGCATGCCAGTACTGGCGTTGCACCTTTCCAAGGGAGCAAATGCGGTTTCTAAATTGCATGGCGAAGTGGCACGCAAAATGTGGCAATTCCTTTATCCCGGCAAGAAAGAAAAGGATGTGCCGATCATCTCCATCACCAACGGTGTACATGTGGGTACCTGGCTTGCCCGCCGGATGCGGTTGCTTTACGAAAAATATCTTGGACCGGAATGGTGGCACACCCTGGATGACCCGGAAATGTGGGAATTAATTGAGATAATCCCCGCCGATGAATTCTGGGCGGTGCG
>JBGQAS010000344.1:0-2874 GCA_041494435.1 Anaerolineaceae bacterium
ATCAGCTGAAGATCACCCGCATAGAAAAGCGCATATCTTCCCGCAAGATATACCTGTGGCGTTTGGTTATTCGAAAACCAGGCACAACTATTGTCGGATAAATCTCGTAGAAATGCTTGTGTATCCTCAAATGCGTTGGTCTCGAAATTATAGTCTTTGCTATTGGTTTCAGGGAAACTGACGTAGTTGAAGGAACTGAGCCAACTCAAATCAGTTTGCCAACTCCAATCGATCAGCCAACCACCTGTCCCATTGGCTCTCGCCAGACCCAAATTCGCATTTACCTGAGCAGCGGAGCAGGCCTGTGTTTTGAATTCAGCAACCGTAGCTGGTGAAGAATCAAATCCTAATTCCTTTGCCCATGAGGTGTTGTAATAAAGGACCTGGCCTGTTCGGGTGGCTGGGATGCCAAATCGGATGCCATTAATGACATCTTCTTTCCAAATACTGGCGAAATAATCAGATTGCTGCATGGGAGTAAGCCCAAAGGTGGGTGAAAAAATGTAATCGTTTAAATCCACAAATTCCTGTTGGGGAACTTGCCATGCCACCAGTTGCTCGGTTGGGGCAACTATCAGGTTGGGGGTTGCAGTTTCCAAGATGCTCTGAGAAACCTGGTCCCAAAGGGCTTGCTCTCCTCCAAAACTTCTTTCCTCTACGGTGATTCCATAGGTATTGGTTTTGTTAAAATCCGCAATCAATCCGCGAATTACATCCCCCATTTTTCCGACCCAGGGATGCCAGAAAGTAATATGTATGCCGGCTAGAGCGGTAGGTGTGATTTGAAGGTAGGTGGGAATGTATGCCGTTGGTGTGGATGGCAGGATCGGGTGAGTGGTTGGTGTTTTGACTATTGTCCCTTCCCCTGGCTGGGTCGCTGGTATTGATCCCAGTGGGCTCGGAATTAATTGGGATAATACCAGGAGGAGAATAAAAACAGCGGCAATGATGAAAAGGACACGTGTTTTCATGATTATGTGTGTTTAGTTTACTCGATTTTTTTGCTTCAGCAAAAAAAAGAGTTCTATTAAGTTATAAGAAACCCCAGCTATATGTGGTACAATACTTTTGACGATTTGGATTTGTGTAGAGCAAGCTTCCGCCAGACCCACGTAGAGGTTGGCGGATTTTTTTCAAATCGAACTAGTTCCTAAGGAGAACAAAATGTCTGTTAAGTTATATGTGGGGAATTTGGCCTATACGACCACCGAAGAGGAATTACGCACCTTGTTTACTCAAGCTGGTGCAGTGACCTCCGTGGCCCTGATCAAGGATCGTTTCACAGGAGATTCCAAAGGCTTCGCCTTTGTAGAGATGGAATCACAAGCCGATGCCCAAAAGGCCATTACTCAATTCGATGGCTCAAAACTGGGTGATCGCGACCTGAAGGTCAACCTTGCCCGTCCGCGTGAAGAACGTGGTGGTTTTGGTGGTGGCGGTGGCGGTTCCTATAATCGTGGTGGTGGCGGCGGTGGTGGTCGTGGAAATGACCGCAACCGTGGTGGACCACGCCGTTACTAATTCGATAGGGAATTGACTTCCCTTGTGGAAGTGCGTATAATTTTTTTTATCTGAATGCATGTGAGTTACCAGGAGTAGTAAGTCGCAGGGAAACCGACAGAGACGGAGCGCCCAGGTTGAAAGCCTCCCCGGAAATCCCAAACTGAAGTCGCCTGGTACATTTGCCGAAGAAATCTGGATCAGAAAGTAGAACGGCACGGGGTTGCCCGATACAGCAAAGTTGTGATGGTTGTCACAACATCGAGTGCATCAGCCTGGCTGATGAACTGAGGTGGTACCGCGGAAGAGAAAAACTTTCGTCCTCATTGGACGAAAGTTTTTTTATATGCAGGAGGTAAACATGGGCATCGAACTTGCAAAAACATATGACTTCAAATCCACAGAACAGAGACTGTATTCCTGGTGGGAATCGAAGGGATATTTTTCTCCCTCCAATGACCCCCGCAAGCCTGGGTTTGATCCATCCAAGAAATCCTTCACCATTTCCATACCGCCGCCGAACGTCACCGGGGAGCTGCACCTGGGTCATGCCATGTTCGTTGCCATGGAAGACTTGATGATCCGTTACAACCGCATGAAGGGCAATTCCACCCTGTGGGTACCCGGCATGGACCACGCCAGCATTGCCACCCAACTGCAGGTTGAAAAAATGCTGCAGTCTGAGGGGCTGAGCCGCGAGCAATTAGGTCGCGAAGAATTCATCAAACGCACCTGGGAATGGAAGGAAGAATACGGCGGCATCATCACCAAGCAAATTCGCAGGCTCGGGGCATCATGCGACTGGACACGTGAACGGTTCACAATGGATGAGGGTTTATCCAAGGCCGTTCGGGAAGCATTTGTCCAGCTCTATGAAAAAGGATTGATTTACCGGGGCAAGCGCTTGATCAACTGGGCTCCTCTTTTAAAAACCGCTGTCAGCGAACTGGAAGTGGAGTACTCCGAGGAACCTGGATTTTTGTATTACTTCAAATATATGCTCTCGGATGGATCAGGGGAGTTTATCCCGGTTGCCACCACCCGTCCTGAAACCATCCTGGGTGATAGCGCTGTGGCGGTTCACCCGGATGATGACCGCTACAAGAAATATATTGGTCGCAAAGTCCTCGTGCCCATTTTAGGTAGAGCCATCCCAGTGATTGCGGATGAATATGTCACCCGCGAATTTGGCACGGGTGCACTGAAGATAACTCCCGCTCACGATCCCAACGACTACCAGATCGGTCAGCGCCATTCGTTGGAATTCATTTCGATCATGGATAATACCGCCCACATTAATGAAAACGGTGGACCGTACGCTGGATTGGACCGCTTCGACGCCCGCAAGAAACTTTGGGAAGACATGAAAAAAGC
>JBGQAS010000366.1:0-2747 GCA_041494435.1 Anaerolineaceae bacterium
CAAGGTAGGAATACAGCAGTTCAGCGAATAAATTCGCAAAAATAACTGTAATCGCGATGATCAGGAATGCCCCCTGCAGAACGGGATAATCCCGGCGGTTTACTGCTTGAAATATCGCCAAGCCTAAACCCGGCCACGAAAAGACCGATTCGATCTGGATGGCTCCGGCAACCGTAAAACCTAGATTCAGGGCAATGATGGTTACCATGGGGAGCATGGCATTGCGCAAGGCATGATCCACCAATATTTGAAAAGTATTCAATCCCTTGGCTTTGGCAGTCAGGATGTAGTCTTCACTGAGCACTTCCAGGACTGTGCTGCGCATGATAAGCATGTACTCACCCAGCATGACCACGGTAAAGGTCAAGGTGGGCAGGATCAGATGCTTGGCAACATCCAAAAATTTAAGCCAGCCTTCCTGGAGAGACATGCCCGCGGAGAATTTTCCAACTACCGGCAGGCTCAGATAGGTAGAACCCAGGAAAAGCAATACAATCCCCAACCAAAATGTTGGCAAGCTCCAGGCGACCAAACTGAAGGTCATGGCTCCAAAATCGATGGCAGTGTGAGATTTCCAGGCTGCGATCAAACCCAAAAAGATTCCCAAGAATATGGCGATGACCTGCCCAAATCCGATCAAGATAAGCGTGTTGAGCAGAAAGCCTCCCAACATTTCACCCACAGGACGATTGGTTTGATAGCTAATTCCCAGATCTCCTTGTAGAAGATTACCAAAATAGATGAAGAACTGGGTTTGAAAGGGATTGATCAGGCAATTCCCGAATTTGAGTGGATTGAGGGTTTCAAAACAATTGATGACAGGTTTATCCAAACCGAACCGGACACGGATGGCTTGTTGGGAATCTGCGGTCATGCGGGGATCTTTTACCCCGGCACGAGCAGGATCACCTGGGAGGACTCGGAATAGGAAAAAGTTTAGAACAAGAACGAACAAAATGGCAAAAACTGCCCACTTGATCTTATTCAGCAGATACTTAAACCGTTTCAATCGTCACTCCGCATTGAAATTCATTCCTCCCGGAATGCCATTATAAGCTTTCCGGGAGGTTGTTCAAGATTGATCTTAGAGACTTACTTTTTTATTGGTTCGACAGCAACCAGTGAGAGGACGTTTTGCAATTCCAGCTTGGGCTGATCCGTAACCCAACCCGTGAAGGTATCTGTGCGGTAGGCCTGGACAGCGTTAGTGTAGAACGGGATGATATAGGCTACCTTGTCAAAGACGATCTGCTGCATCTGCCAGATCTCTGATTTGCGAGCATCTTTATTCAGTTCCTGTCCTTGCTGGATATATAGGTCATCAAAAGTTGTGTCGCTGAAACCGGTCTCGTTCATCCCCGTGGGGATCTGATCGGTGAGCATCACGCTCAACAGGAAGGAAGGATCCGGATCGGAACCCCAACCCCAGAACATGATGTCGTAATCAAATGCAGGGCAGCAAATGGAGGTCAAGGCATCCGGATCCAAAGCTTGAAGTTGCAACTTGACGCCAATATCTCCCCACATGTTCGAGATCATTTCCGCTGCCCTGGGTGCCACGGTACTGTCACTTGGCCAGTTGAATCGAAATTCCAATTTCGTCGTTCCATCCGGCATTTCGCGGACACCATCTCCATCCACATCCTTGTATCCGGCTGTTTCGAGCATCTGGTTGGCAGCAGCCACATCATAGGAGTAATCCTTAATGGAAGTATTAAACCACGGGATCAAGGCATCCGGGATCAGGGTAAGTCCTGGGGTCCCTTCACCCAACAAAACAATATCTACAAGCTGCTGCTTGTCCGTGGCATGAGCGAGTGCCTGACGTACAACCACATCCTGTAATGCCGGATGACCTGTGCATAAGCCACCATCAGCGACGGGGCAGTTATCCTTAGAAACCTGGTTGATGATGATATCGTTCAGATCCGGGGCAAGGCCAGGGCCAGAAACCACCTTGACATTTTCTGTGGTTGCCAGGGTTTCCAGAGCGGTCAGCGGGAATTCAGTGATCATATCCACCTGACCAGTCTTGATGGCCTGGACCATGGCATCTTCGTTGCTGAAGGTTTGAAAGACCACTTCATCCACGAGTGGTTTTGTTCCATAATAGTCGGGGTTGGCTGCCAGGTGAACTAATTCTCCCTGAGCGTAGTCGACCATTTTGAATGGACCTGAACCAATCATGGCAACATTATCGAATTCCATGGCAGCTGCACCGGTGTAAGCCGACCAGATGTGCTCCGGGAGAATGTAAAGATATGCCAACAGGTAATCAATGTTGGGGACGGGTGTATTCATAGTGAGAATGACGGTGGAATCGTCCTGGGCAACAGCATCAGCAAAGGAATAGGTGTAACCATTCATATAGGGGAAATCAACGCCCTCCCGATAAAAATTCAAGGAAAAGGCTACATCTTTTGCGGTGAGTGGCGTGCCATCATGAAACTTCACATTGGGTTTGATCTTGATGGTGTACGACATATTGTCTGCAGATGGGGTGACACTATCCGCAATGTCCAGCTTGAAAGAGTTATCGTACTGCGGCATATAGATGCTGCTGTAAACCAACCCATACATCGTCCAGGCTTCACTTAACATCCCGGCAGCTGGATTCAAGCTATCCGGACTACCGGCATATCCAATCCGCACTATGACGGGAGCGGGGCTGGATGTAACTTCAGTCTGTTGAACGGTAGGAGTTTCAGTTTTTGCTCCCCCGCAGGCTGAAAGGATCATCGCAGGGA
>JBGQAS010000130.1:0-6024 GCA_041494435.1 Anaerolineaceae bacterium
CGGTTCATTCACAGTTTCGATGGTGGATATTCAAAAGCGGAAAATGATCCATGACGTGCCTGTTCCAGGCCGAACTCGCTGGACGATATTCGATCCGAGAACAAGGGAATTTTTTGTCAACATAGCGGATCCAGCCCAAATTGTTACGATTGCAGCCGGCAAGCCCGATCGTATTGCGCGGACCATCGCGATACCCGCGGCAGGTCCGCACGGCTTGGATATGGACGCGTCCACAAGTCGGTTGTTCTGTGCTTGTGACGATGGAAAACTCATTTCCCTGGATGTTACTTCCGGAAAAATCTTCGGTTCCACGGATCTGAGCGGAAAACCGGATGTGATCTTCTTCAATCCAATGCGCAAGCATCTCTATGTCGCGGTGGGAGATCCAGGCGTAATCGACATATTCGATACAGGTACATTTATCCGGCTAGCAACTGTGACAACAGAAAAAGGGGCACATACATTAGGGTTTGATGCCAAGAGAAACAAGGTATATGCGTTTCTGCCACAATCTCACAGAGCCCTTATTTTTGTAGACAACTAATCGGTAGAACGAATAGTTTTTATTCGAACCTAAAGCGCCAGACAGCCAGCCCAAAGAACAACGCGGCGTAGATCATGATTATGGCTGCCGGCAAGAGGATCGAACTGAACCCAAGCCCGCGTAGAATGATATTTTGAAAACCATCCATAATCCAGGCACCCGGGGTGAAATGACCGACGGTATAGAATGCCTGGCTGGTGATATCCAGGGGGAACCAGGCACCTCCCAAAGCAGTCAGAAGGAACATGGCGATTAGCGGCCACATGATGGCTTGTTCCGGTTTTTTGGAAATGGCACCGAAGAACAGCCCGAGACTTCCACAAAAAAGGGCGACCACCAGCATCATTACCAACGTACCCACCGGGTTTTGAAAGTAATTCACTTTGAAAAAGAATTGTCCAGCCAGGATCAATATGGATTCCTGGAAAAAGACCATGACCGTAACTCCCAAGAGGTGACCCAAGATGATCTGGGCTTTCGTCACAGGAGCGATGAGTAAACGGGAGATGGTTCTGTTTCTGCGCTCAAGCACCAGCACCGAGGCTGCTCCGATCAATCCACCGATGGCAAATTGGACCAGCATTCCGGGTGAAGTCTGTACATAGCCGCTGAATCCACTTTGATTGGCACCCACAGAAACAGGTTCAGAATTGATATGGATCGAAGGGTCTTGCCAGGCCAGGATGGATGCCGAAACAGCATCCGCCAGGTACGCGTGCGGATCAGCCACCGGTTTTTGGGATTCATATGCTTGCAAACTCAAGCGCCCCGTTTCCAAGGCACCAAGGAGCTGAGAGATCTTCGCCTGTAGTTCAGTCAATACGGTCTGACCGCCCGTTCCGCTCGGATTCGCAATTATTTGTATTTGAGGATTCTTTTCATTCAAAAGGTCGTTGGAATAACTCCCAGGAATGATCAGGGCGCCTGCCAACTTGCCCGAATTGATCTGGTCACTGATCCCGGATTCCTCTGCCGGGGTTAGATCGACCACCTTTATTGTTTGCGAATTCTCCAACAAGCCAGTCAGGGTTTGAGTCAGGCTCCCTTGCGAATCGTTGTTGATTAAACCCACATTCAAGCGGGTATCCGTTTGCTGGTTTCCTCCAAAGAGCAAACCCATCAGGAATGTAAATGCCAGGGGCATGATCACCAAGAAAAGCAGAGACATCCGGTCGCGGGCGATCTGTTTCAAGTCTTTCAGGGCAATCGTCACTATGTTCATAAGTGGCTCCTAGGCAAACCTGCGGCGGAAAAGCAGAACACCAACAATCATCGAGACTGCTCCGATAGCCGTCATCACCAGAACGGGAATCAATATACCTCCACTCAAAATCCCAAGAGCTAACTTGTAAGCACGTAAAGCCCAACCATGCGGAGTGAAAAGGGTGGCGACCGCAAATGCTTTGGGAAGATTCTGGAACCCGGTTGTAAATAAACCACCAAGCATACCCAGGACAGTGAGAACTCCGCCCAGCACAATCCCTGTCTGACGCATATTTTTGATGAATGACATCAGGAATATTCCAAAACCGGAAGCCAGGAATACCATCGCCATGCTGACCGCGCCCATTTTCATAGGATCGCCCCAGTTGATGCCAAAGAACAAAGAAGAAAGCAACATCAACACCACCACTTGAATGAAAATCAGGTTTACTGAGCCGATCACCTTGCCGGTTAAGATTGTCGCAGGAGAGGTGGGTGTGACAGCCAGGCGGGCCAGGGTTTGGTCATCCTGTTCGCGGATGATCGACTGGGCATTCAGGGCTCCCGTGTAAAATGCAAAATAGATGATCATGCCAGCCATGACCCCTCCGGCCATAGCCTGTTTATTGCTTCCTTGGGTAGAAGCAGTTGGGATTTGCAGATCAACCGAAGGTAATGCGCCATTCGCACCGGGAATATTTGCCATCGACCAACTCCCATACGATAGCGCAATCTGCCCGGGAAGACTGACATCCACTGCCAACCCATCCTTTTCAAGCTGGGCGACAACCACCTGGGCAGCGATTTTGCTGCCATTGAGACTGTTCACAAATGGTTCCACGATCGATTGAAGGATGGGGGCAGCAAGGGTGGATGCCGGATCGTGGATGATGGTCAGTGCAGTGTTGACATTTTCCTGAATAACTGCAGAAGTAAAATCTGAAGGGATGATCAGGGCAACACTAATCTTCTTATCCAAAATTGCCTGTCTGGCATCCGTTTCATTAGGGTATTTTGTTACTGCCAGCAAGTTCTTCAATGAATCAGCGGTAAGAATTTTTGCCAGCTCATTCCCCATGCTCACTGGGACCTGACTAACAGCGGTATCCTGATTGACCAAACCAACATCGATTTGGGCAATATTCACTTCACCACCCCCGAAACCACCAAAGGCAAGGTAGATCAACCCGGTAATGAGGAGTGGGGCAACGAACATCATCACCACGGTGAAGGCACTGCGCCAGGACCTAAGCATATCCTTGAAGGCGATGTCAAGAGCTTTCATTGAGCATCCCTCAGAGCCCGCCCGGTGAGTTGCAGGAACACGGTTTCGAGGTTGGGTTCTTTTACTTCTACGGTCAGAATTCGCAGCCCCAGCCGAGCAGTCAGTTCGAACAAGCGGGGGAGGACGGTATCGCTATCATCCGCGAGCAAAGTCAATTTCCCATCCTCGCGGGTGATTTTTTTAACACCTTTCACTTTTTCGAAATCCTGCAATCTGCCATCTACTGATTCACTGAGGGTCAGGTCGATGCGGTCCAATTCCCCAACGATCTTCACGAGTTCAAGATGGGTGCCGCTGGCAATGATCTGCCCGTGATCCATGATGGCGATGTGATCCGAAAGCTCCTGGGCCTCTTCCATGTAATGGGTGGTATAGAGAACGGTACAGCCTTGACGGTTAAGTTCTTTGACCGAATCCAGAATGTTGCGGCGGGACTGGGGATCGACGCCCACCGTGGGTTCGTCCATGATGATCAGATCGGGTTTATGAAGCAGGGCCACACCAATATTCACCCTCCGTTTCATCCCACCGGAGAATTTTCCGATCATGCCTTTCTGCCGCTCTTCCAGGCTGATGATCTTTAGAACTTCATTGATCCGGGATTTCAAAGCATTTCCCCGTAGCCCATACATCCTGCCCCAAAATGCCAGATTCTCACGAGCGGTCATGTCTTCATACAAGGCAATGTCTTGCGGTACGACCCCGATGGATTTTTTCACCGCCATCGGATCTTTTCTGGCGGAGTGCCCCATAACGAATGCATCCCCTTTGGTGGGCAATAACAGTGTGGAGATCATCGAAATAGTGGTGGTCTTGCCAGCACCGTTGGGTCCTAGCAAGCTAAAAATCTCTCCTTTACGGATGGTGAAACTGACCGTATTGACCGCATGGATATCTCTGTACTTTTTATCCAGACCTTTAACTTCGACTGCAAATTCATTGTTCATGATGCACTCCCGAATGCTGCGATTCTAACACATGGAATTTCAATGGGAACTCAGCCAATTTCCCAGAAAAAACCATCCTCTTCATATACGAAAAAGCAATACTTACGGTTCATTCGAATTGTTTTTGTATTTAAATCTGAAACAAAAAACAAATCAGCTCGTCCCCAAATCCGAAAAGATTAATTTTGATGTTCTTCGTTTCAAGAAACGAAAAAGAAACGAATCTTGAGCAATGAATAAATATTTCAAAGTGCTTCCCACCTCTCTACAATCCCATTTTTTTGCCGGAAAAACTTAGCCAATAAAAGAATAGCAAGTTTATAAATAAAAAACAAGCTGTCAAAATTGACACGTCGTATAGCCGAAAGTTAAATAGAAATGTCTGCCAAGAAGGCAAGGAGGAGCATTCTATTGAGATCAACTCTACGAATTTAATCGTTCAAGGATGAGGGGGTGAAGTGCAGGATTGGCGGCGATAAGCGCATAAGGTGGAGTGAAATAATTTTTTCCGCCGGCTAGGTCGGTGACAATACCTCCGGCTTCTTCCACTAACAGTACTCCCGCAGCAATGTCCCAAGGCTTAATGCCAAGTTCCCAGTAACCCTCGAACCGTCCAGCAGCCACGTAGGCAAGATCAATGGCAGCAGAACCAAATCGACGTACTCCCTGCGAGCGTTTCATGAAATGTTCAAAATGATCCAGGTTGTTGCGTTTGGAGGTTTGAACATCATACGGGAATCCTGTGACCAACAGACTTTGGATCAGGTCCGTGGTGGTGGAAACATGCAGGCGCTGACCGTTTAAAAATGCTCCACTCCCCCGCTCTGCCGTAAAAACTTCTCCCATCATTGGTGAATTAATCACTGCCCGGGTGAGCTGCCCATGATCGCTGTAAGCGATGGATATGCAAAAAATGGGAATACCGTGAGCATAGTTGACCGTACCATCCAATGGATCCACGTACCATTGATGATCCCCATCCCCGGCAATCAACCCAATTTCCTCGCTGAGGATGCTATGCCCGGGATATTTTTCCTTGATCTTTCCAAGCAGGAAATCTTCTGCCAGCTGATCCATCTCGGTGACCAAATCGATGGTACTTTTATGAGTCACCCGATGTTCTTGACCGAAACCTTTCTTAAGTATTTCTCCGGCTTCCCGGCTCCAGTTTGTAATTTCATTCAATGTTGGTTGCATTGGAATAGTTTACTATAAAGCTACTTGAATTTCCCTTTGAACATCTGTATAATGATTGCACATTTGTTCATTTCTCTTCGGAGAGGAGGAGAATGACCAGCGAGAACCGCGAAAACGAACGCTTTCTCCAGATGCAAATCCAGGCAGCCTGGCTGTATTACATGAAGGACCTTACCCAGCAAGAGATTGCCACCCGGCTTGGAATATCGCGTGTCAAGGTGACCCGCCTGATCCAACAAGCACGCGAGAACGAACTGGTCACCATTTCCATCAACAGCCCAATCACCTTGTTTTTTGAACAACAGGAAGAACTGATGAAGCGCTTCGGTCTCGATGAAGCGCTCGTCACCGTTTCAGCAGACGATGAAGAGACGTTGATGCCCATCCTGGCAAACGCAACAGCGAATTTCCTGGCAACCCATCTGAAACCCGATACAGTGGTCGGCATCGGGGTGGGACGAACGGTTTCGCTCATCCCGCGCTATTTCCAACCTCCCTCCGAAATACATTGTACTTTTGTGGAACTATCCGGGGGTCCTACATCCTTCCTTTTCGATTACGCCCAGGCGGACGTGCTGTACCGCCTGGCAGAAAAATGTGGCGGAAATGCCGTTCATCTCAAAGCCCCCTTCTTTGTGGAAACGTCTGAAGCACGGGAAATCCTGCTGCGAGATCCGGTCATTTCCCAAAACATGAAACTCGCCCGAAACTGTGATATGGCACTTTTTTCGGTGGGTGTATTCGATCCTGAGAGCCAGCTCGTTCAGCATGGCATCCTCAGCCGGCAGGAAGTGAACCGTATGCAGAAAGCGGGGGTGATCGGGGACGTTCTCAGCCACACATTCAAC
>JBGQAS010000470.1:0-2014 GCA_041494435.1 Anaerolineaceae bacterium
CAAAAACCAGGTTACTAGATAGAAGCCTATAATGGCAGCCCACAAATAGGAATCGATTCTATCCAGGAACCCACCATGCCCGGGGATCAACTGGCTGGAGTCTTTTTGTCCAAATTGACGCTTCAGCATACTTTCTCCAAAATCCCCCATCGGGCAAAGTATGCTGATGATCACACCCAGTAATATCCCCTTTTGCCAGGTAATGGCTGGTACAAAGGAATGAAACCACAAGGCAAAACCTGTTGCTGCCAGGGTTCCGATAACAATCCCACCAAGGTATCCTTCCCATGTTTTTTTCGGGCTGACAATGGGCATCATCCTGTGCTTTCCAATGGCACTTCCAATGAAAAAGGCACCCGCATCTGCCAGGGCGATTGCCAGCAGTACAAGAAGCGTCCAGAATTGACCCCCACTGATCTGGCGAATGGAAATGATATAACTTGCCATCCACCCAACATAGAAAATCGAACCGATGGTGATTACAAAATCTATGGCGCCAGTCTTGACTCCGTGATCGAATGCAATGGTGTGGTAAGCCAGGGCAATCAGCCCTAAACCACCGAGCAAAGCTGCACTTCCTTCGATCCCGGTTATCATCCGTATGACAACCAATCCCATACAACCCAAGGGTATAAATAGAGACCAAAGATGGAATCCACCAATTTCAAATAGCTTCGCCAGTTCCCAGCCCGCCAAGGCAACAAAAATGGTGATAAACGCGGTGAGCCACCACCCTCCAAGCAATACTGACCCTACCACCAGCGGGATGAGAATGGCAGCACTGATTAGGCGTAAGGCCAGGGAGGAAATGTTATTTTTGGATTTGAGCGGAGGTTTTTCCATAACGCCTTTCCCGTGATTCAAAATCCTGCAGTGCTTTCTGTAGTTCTTCCTTGGAAAAATCGGGCCAAAGGGTATTGGTAAAATACCACTCTGAATAGGCGGATTGCCACATCAGGAAATTGCTCGTGCGCATTTCTCCCGATGTACGAATGATCAGATCCGGATCGGGGATTCCATCCGTAAAGAGATGAGAAGAAATCAATTTCTCATTCACTTTCTCTTCGGGAATTCCTTCGGAAATGATTTTTTTCACCGCCAGGAGGATCTCATCTCTTCCCCCATAATTCCAGGCAATGGAAAGGATCAAACGGCGGTTATTTTGAGTCAGGTCAATTGCCTGGGTGATTTTTTTCTGCAAGCGGGGATTCAATTGCTCCAGCCTGCCAATGTGACGGATTTGGACCCCCTCACTATTCAATTCGGCAGTTTCATTCTCAACCACATCTTCCAGGATGTTCATCAAGCCTTCCACTTCCTCTTTGGGACGTGCCCAGTTTTCGGTGGAAAATGCATAGATGGTAAGGTATTGGACGCCCAAATCGACGCAGGCTCGGATGATCTTGCGCAGGTTTTCCGTCCCCGCCCGGTGACCGGCAATCCGCGGTAAACCGCGCTTGCGAGCCCACCTGCCATTCCCATCCATGATGATGGCAATATGCCTTGGCGTTTTTTGGGTTGATTTACCTGCCTTGGGTTCGTCCTTCCCCATCCCGGCTACACTTCCATGATGTCTTTTTCTTTTTTCTCGGCGTGGGCGTCCACATCCTCGATCATTTTGTCTGTCAGTTTCTGCAATTCCTCTTCACCAGTTGTCAGCTCATCTTCGGAGATCATTTTTTCATGTTCAAAATCACGCAGGTCTTTATGTAAATCCCTGCGGACATTTCGAATGGCAATACGGCATTCTTCAGCGCGTGTGTGCACAATTTTGACCAATTCATGGCGGCGTTCTTCAGTCAGCACAGGAAGGTTAAGCCGGATCACTTTGCCATCGTTCATGGGTGCCAGACTGAGGTTGGAAGATTGGATGGCCTTTTCAATGGCTTTCAAAGTGGTCGGGTCAAAAGGACGGATCAGCAATTGCCGCGGTTCCGGAACACTGATGGTGGCCAATTGAATGAGAGGGGTCTCAGCTCCGTAATATTCCACGGGCAAATGCTCCACTAAAGCC